>CALLWN010000029.1 GCA_938016505.1 uncultured Sphingomonadaceae bacterium | reverse complement strand
CCCGAAGGCATCGTGGTGAAGCCGCTCTACACGGCCGCCGACCTGCCAACCCTTCCGCCCGGCCTTCCCGGCTTTCCGCCCTACACCCGCGGCATCCGCGCGACCATGTACGCAGGCCGGCCCTGGACCATCCGCCAATATGCCGGCTTCTCGACCGCGGAGGAATCGAACGCCTTCTATCGGCGCAACCTCGCCGCGGGGCAGATGGGCCTCTCGGTCGCGTTCGACCTCGCGACGCACCGCGGCTATGACAGCGACCACCCGCGCGTGGTGGGCGATGTCGGCAAGGCCGGGGTTGCGATCGACACGGTCGAGGACATGAAGATCCTGTTCGACGGGATCCCGCTCGACCGGATGTCGGTCTCGATGACGATGAACGGGGCAGTCCTGCCCTGCATGGCCTTTTACATTGTCGCTGCCGAGGAGCAGGGGGTGCCGGCGGCGAAACTCGAGGGGACCATCCAGAACGACATCCTGAAGGAGTTCATGGTCCGCAACACCTACATCTATCCGCCCGAGCCCTCGATGCGGATCGTCGCCGACATCATTGCCTTCACTGCGCGCGAGATGCCCAAGTTCAACTCCATCTCGATCTCGGGCTACCACATGCACGAGGCCGGCGCGACTGCAGTCCAGGAGCTTGCCTTCACGCTTGCCGACGGCATGGAATATGTCCGCGCGGCCCTGCGGCAGGGTCTTCCAGTCGATGCGTTCGCCGGGCGTCTCTCCTTCTTCTTCGCGATCGGCATGAACATCTTCATGGAGGTGGCCCAGCTGCGCGCGGCGCGCCTCCTCTGGTCGGGCATCATGCAGGGGTTCGGCGCGAAGGACCCGAAAAGCTGGATGCTCCGCACCCACTGCCAGACGAGCGGGGTCAGCCTTCAGGAGAAGGACCCCTACAACAATGTCATCCGCACCACCATCGAGGCGCTGGCAGCGGCGCTCGGCGGGACCCAGTCGCTCCACACCAACGCGCTTGACGAGGCGATCGCGCTTCCGACCGACTTCTCGGCCCGGATCGCGCGCAACACCCAGCTCGTCCTTCAGGAGGAGACCGGGATCACCAGGGTCGTCGACCCGCTCGGCGGCTCTTACTATGTCGAGTGGCTGACCCAGGAGCTGGCCGACCGGGCCTTCGCCCTTATTCAGGAGGTGGAAGCGATGGGCGGGATGACCGCCGCGGTTGCCAGCGGCTGGCCCAAGGCGGAGATCGAGAAGGCCGCAGCCGCGAAGCAGGCCGGGGTCGACGCCGGCGAGACGGTGATCGTGGGGGTCAACCGGTTCCAGCCGGCGAACGACGACGTGCCCGAACTGCTCGAGGTGGACAATCGGGCAGTGAGGGACGCACAGATCGCCCGCCTCCAGCGAGTGAAGGCCGAACGGGATCGGGCGCGGGTGGACGCCGCGCTGGCGGCGCTCGCCGAAGGTGCGCGCGGCAATGGCAACCTCCTCGCCCTTTCGGTCGAGGCGGCGCGGGCGCGGGCGACGCTCGGCGAAATCTCCGACGCGCTCGAGGGCGTGTTCGGCCGCCATGTCGCCGAAGTGAAGACGGTGACCGGCATCTACGGTCCCCGGCTTGCCCGCCACCCGCTGACGGCAGCCGTCCGCGAGGGCATCGCCTCGGTTGCGGCCCGGCTCGGCCGCACTCCGCGCGTGCTCATCGTGAAGATGGGGCAGGATGGCCATGACCGTGGCGCCAAGGTCGTGGCCTCGGCCTATGCCGACCTCGGCTTCGAGGTGATGGTGGGTCCACTGTTCCAGACGCCCGACGAGGCGGCAGCGCTCGCGCTCGATTTCGGCGCCGACGTGGTGGGTGCCTCCTCGCTTGCCGCCGGCCACAAGACCCTGGTGCCTGCCCTCATCCGGGCGCTCAGGGACGCAGGCCGGCCCGACATCCGGGTGGTGGCTGGCGGCGTCAGTCCACCAGACGATTATGCCATGCTGAAGGACGCCGGTGTGCAGGCGATCTTCGGGCCGGGCACCAACGTGGTCGAGGCGGCAGCCGAGCTCCTGCGCCTGCTCGGGCACAACATGCCGCCGGCAGACGAACTGGCGGCCGCCGAATAGGTCAGGTGCCGGCGAGGGTCACGCCGAGCTCCCGTTCGGCCAGTGCGCGGAGCGCCGGGTCGAGCCGGGGCGGGGCGAGGTCGAGGCCGGCCTCGAGCCGCCCGACGACATGGGAGAGCCCGGCGAGCCGGGCGTGCGCCTTGCTGTTCGCACCCACGAGGTGCCAGGGCGCGACGGCGATGTCGGTTCGCTCGAGCATTTCCTCGATCGCCGCCTCGTAGGCGACGCGCTGGCGGCGGTTGCGGAAATCCTCGGGCCCCATCTTCCACCGTTTCCACGGGGTCTCGAGCCGGTCGCGGAACCTCCTGTCCTGCTCCTCTTGGCTGATGTGGAGGAACAGCTTGACGATGACCATGCCTGTCGCAGCCAGCATGCGTTCGGTGGCGCGGATCTCGTCATAGGCGCGGCCCCAGGCGTCGGGGCTGGCAAAGCCCTCCACCCGCTCGACAAGGACCCGGCCATACCAGCTGCGGTCGAAGATCGTCCAATCGCCCCTGGCCGGCAGCCAGCGCCAGAAGCGCTGGAGCCAGTGCTCGGCCTTCTCGTCTGCGCTCGGTGCCGCAATCGGCACGACCTCGAAGAAACGGGGGTCGAGTTCGGCGGTGAGACGCTTGATGAGCCCGCCCTTGCCGGCAGCGTCCCAGCCTTCGACAAGGATCAGGCCGGGCCTGCCGGCGCGCCGGCAGGCGATCTGGAGCGCGTAGAGCCTCAGCTGGAGTGTCCGGAGCCTCGCCTCATGATCTTCCGGCGCCTTGGGATGAGCGAGCGCGGCCAGCCGACTCACGCGGCCAAGGTCTTCTTTGGCCCCTCGGCGCGGGCCTTCGCCAGCTTCTTCAGCAGCATGTCGCGCTTCAGCCGCGAGAGATGGTCGATGAAGAGAACCCCGTTCAGATGGTCCATCTCGTGCTGGAGGCAGGTGGCCAGCAGCCCGTCGAGGAGCGCCTCATGTTCCACCCAGTCGGGATCGCGCCAGCGCGCCCGGATGACCGCGGGCCGCTCCACCTCGGCATATTGGTCGGGAACGGAAAGGCAGCCCTCGTTGTAGACGGACCGCTCTTCCGACGGCTCGAGGATCTCGGGGTTGATGAACACGCGGGGGTTGCGCGTGCCCTGCCCTTGCCCGTCAGGCGGACCATCGCCAAGATCCATGACGAGAAGCCTGAGCGGCACGTCGACCTGTGCTGCAGCGAGCCCGATCCCGGGCGCGGCATACATGGTCTCGAACATGTCGGCGATGAGCGTGCGGAGGTCGTCGGTCATCGCCTCGACCGGCGCAGAGATGCGCCGCAGCCGGGGATCGGGAACCTCGAGGATCGGGCGGATGGCCATGAGGGCAATCTAGGCGCGCGGCCGGAGCGTGAAAAGCCCCGCTCAGAGCGGGCGGCGCAGCCGCAGCGCCTGGGCAAGGGTGCCGTCGTCGAGATGGTCGAGCTCGCCGCCCACGGGCACGCCATGGGCGAGCTGGCTCACCCTGACCGGGAGCCCCGCGAGCCGGGCCGCCACATGGTGCGCCGTGGTCTGGCCCTCGAGCGTCGCGTTCATGGCCAGCACCACTTCCGAAACGCCATCGAGGCGG
>CALLWN010000028.1 GCA_938016505.1 uncultured Sphingomonadaceae bacterium | reverse complement strand
CGTGGAGGAGGGCGAAGCGCGCCGGGTCGCGGTGGCAGATGACCTTTTCGGCAAGCTCGGCATAGCGGCGGGGGACGGCGAGCGGCGGGGCGACTGCGGCGGCGGGCGCGGGCGGGTCGGCGGCGAGCGGCAGGCCTGCCTCGCCTTCCACTTCCCACTGGACCGCGGCCGGGGGGACGCCCGCGGCGACGAGGGCGCGAAGCGCGATGCGGAAGCCCTCGAGATCGGCCGGGTGGGCGAGGCGGACCCGGCGCATGGGCCTCAGCCGAACAGCGCGAGCTGGCGCGGGCGCTCGACCGGGTGCTCGACTGGGCCGGCGACTGGACCGGCGAGCGGGTCGGCGCGGTCGAGGAGCGCGGTCGGCCGCCAGTCGGGCGTGGTGACGAAGGGTTTCACCTTCGCGGGGGAGGCGACGAGGCGGGCGAGATCGGCGAAGCGAAGGGTGCGGTGGCGGCGGCTCGAAAGGATCCGGCCGACGACCTTGGGGCCGAGGCCGGGCACGCGCAGCAGGAGTTCGCGCGGGGCGCGGTTCACGTCGAGCGGGAAGAGGTGGCGGTTGGCGAGGGCCCAGGCCAGCTTGGGGTCGCGGTCGAGCGGAAGGCGGCCGCCGGGCGCAGCGGCGGCGAGATCGGCGAGGGTGAAGCCGTAGAAGCGGAGCATCCAGTCGGCCTGGTAGAGCCGGTGCTCGCGCACGAGCGGCGGCGGCGCGGGCGGCAGGCTGTGGCTGGCGTCGGGGATGGGGCTGTAGGCCGAATAATAGACCCGGCGCATGGCGTGGCGGCGGTAGAGGCCGTCGGCGGTTGCGAGGATGGCGAGATCGTCGGCCGCGTCGGCGCCGACGATCATCTGGGTCGACTGGCCGGCGGGTGCGAAGCGCGGCGCATGGCGGAACCGGCGGCGGCCGTCGCGCGCCTCGGCGATCGCCGTGCCGAGCTGGGCCATGCTGCCCTCGATGCGGCCGGCGTCCTTCTCGGGGGCGAGGGCGGCGAGCGACTGCGCGGTCGGCAGCTCGATGTTGATCGAGAGCCGGTCGGCGAACAGGCCGGCCTCGCGGACGAGCTCGGGCGAGGCGTCGGGGATGGTCTTCAGGTGGATGTAGCCGCGGAAGTCATGGACCTGCCGCAGCGTCTTCGCGACCAGGACCAGCTGTGCCATGGTGTAGTCCGGCGAGCGGATGATGCCCGAGGAGAGGAACAGGCCCTCGATGTAGTTGCGGGCGTAGAAGCCGAGGGTGAGGCGGACGACCTCGTCGAGGGTGAACCGGGCGCGGCGCACCGACGAGGATCTGCGGTTGATGCAGAAGGCGCAGTCGAAGATGCAGGAATTGGTGAGGAGGATCTTGAGGAGCGAGATGCAGCGGCCGTCCGGGGCGTAGCTGTGGCAGATGCCCATGCCCTCGGTCGAGCCGATGCCGCGGCCGCCGCGGGAGGTGCGGCGGCTGGTGCCCGAGGAGGCGCAGGAGGCATCATATTTGGCGGCGTCGGCGAGGATCTCGAGCTTCTGGCGGAGGCTTGGGGCGGGCATGTGTTCGGTTTATGTTCCCGGCCGGCGGAGGGCAAGGGGTGCGGCGGGATGGCGGCTGGCGGCTAGGGCGCGATCTCGTCGGCGGCGTCGTTGCGGCCGGGGCGGAGCGCCGGGCCGAGGAGGTCGCGGGCGTGGGCGCCCTGCGCGCCGAACAGGCTGCGGATGTGGAGGTCGCGCTGCGGGAAGGGGATTTCGATGCCGTGCTTGCGCAGAGCGGTGTCGAGCGCCCAGTTGTAGGCGGCGATCATGGCGCCTGGCCGCTTCACGGCCTCGAGCGTGGGCCAGACCACGAGCTCGAACTCGAGCGCGGACTCGCCGAAGCGGGTGAGCCAGACCTGGGTGCGCTCGGTCTCGGTTTCCGGCATGGTGAAGGGCACTGCGGCGGCAGCCTCGAGAGCGGCCTCGCGCACCTTTTCCTTGTCGGTGCCGTAGGCGACCGCGAAGGGGATCCGGATTCGCCGGGTGATGCTGTTGCGGGTCCAGTTGGTGAGCTTGCCGTTGAGCATGTCGGCATTGGGGAGGAGGATGTCGACCCGGTCGTTGGTCTGGATCGTGGTGGCCCGCGGGCCGATGGCGACGATTCGGCCGCGGGTGCCGTCGTCGAGCTCGATGAAGTCGCCGACCTCGACCGAGCGGTCGAAGAGGAGGATGAGGCCGTTGACGAAGTTGCGGACCACGTCCTGGAGGCCGAGACCGACGCCGACACCGAGCGCGCCGGCGAAGATGGTGAAGGAGGAGAGATCAAGCCCGATCGCGCGGGCGGCGGAGACGAGGGCGACGAAGACGACGAGGTAGCGCAGGACCTGGGCGACGGCGTAGATTCCGAAGCCGCGCGACGGGTCGACCCGGTCACGCAGCCGGTTGCTGATCCGGGTGATGAGCCCGAGCGCGAGCCAGAGGCCGGCGAGAATCAGGGCCGGGCGAAGGAGGGCGCCGACGGTGAGGGTGACGCCGCGCACGTGGAACAGTTCGAAATCGAGGAAGGCGAGTTCCATCGGCTGCCCTTAGCCGGGCGGTGGGCGGGCGTCCAAGGGCGGGCGAGGGAGGTGGCGAAACCGCGGGATCGGGTGAATCCGTTGCCGCAAGCGGCGAAGCGCGATTGCGGGGGCGGGGGCGGCGACCTACATTCGCAAGTGAAAGGCGGTTTTCATGTCTGACAACAATCGCAAGCCCCCCTCGCCGATGATGCGGAACCTTCTGATGTGGGCGGGGATCCTGTTCGCGCTCGTCCTCGTCGTGCAGGTGGTGCAGGGGCCGTCGCGCGTCGAGCGCTCGGGCCAGGAGATCGCCTATTCCGAGTTTCTTAAGAAGATCGACGAGGGCCAGGTGCGCGAGGTGGCGATCTCCGGCCGGCAGATCTCGGGCTCGCTCACCAACGAGACCAGCTTCCGCACCCACAATCCGGGCGACATGCAGCTGATCGAGCGGCTGCGGCAGAGGAATGTGCGGTTCGACTCGGTGCCCGAGGAGCGGCCGAGCCTCATCCAGCAGATCATCGTGGGCGCGCTGCCCTTCCTGCTGATGATCGGCATCTGGATCTTCTTCATGCGGCAGATGCAGAATGGCCAGGGCCGCGGCGCGATGGGCTTTGGCAAGTCGCGCGCGCGGTTGCTCACCGAGAAGCATGGCCGGGTGACCTTCGATGATGTCGCCGGGATCGACGAGGCGCGCGAGGAGCTGCAGGAGATTGTCGACTTCCTGAAGGACCCCTCCAAGTTCCATCGGCTCGGCGGCAAGATCCCGAAGGGCGCGCTTCTGGTCGGGCCTCCGGGGACCGGCAAGACCCTGCTTGCGCGCGCGATCGCCGGCGAGGCGAACGTGCCCTTCTTCACCATCTCGGGCTCGGACTTTGTCGAGATGTTCGTGG
>CALLWN010000027.1 GCA_938016505.1 uncultured Sphingomonadaceae bacterium | reverse complement strand
AGAAGCTCGCCTGCGTGCGCGGGAAGGACATCGAGGCGATCGACCTTGCGGTTGCCCCGTTTGCGCGCTGGCTCGGCGTGCTCGGCATTGCCGGCATGACCGCCTGGTTCGGCCTGTTCGAGGTGGGCGCCGCACAGCCGGGCGAGACGGTTGTCGTCTCGGCGGCGGCGGGTGCGGTCGGCGGGCTCGTCGTCCAGCTGGCCAGGCGCCACGGCTGCCGGGTGGTGGGCATCGCCGGCGGGCCGGAGAAGTGCCGGCTGGTCGTGGACCGTTTCGGTGCAGACGCCTGCATCGACTACAAGGCCGGGCCGGTGCGCCCCGCGCTCGCCGCCGAAGTGCCGGGCGGCATCAATGTCTATTTCGACAATGTCGGCGGCGAGATCCTCGAGGCGGCGATGACGCTGCTTGCCCGGCGGGCCCGGGTCGTCATCTGCGGGGCGATCTCGGGCTACAATGACTTCGCCAACATCCGCGGCCCCCGCAACTATCTGAACCTGCTCGTCCAGCGGGCGCGGATGGAGGGCTTTGTCGTGTTCGACCATGCCGCGCGCTACGGCGAGGCGAGGGCCGAGATTGCAAAGGGCCTTGCCGATGGCAGCATCGTTGCCGTCGAGGACGTGCGCGAGGGTCTCGACAGCTTCCCGCAGGTGCTCACCGAGCTCTACACCGGCGGCAATTTCGGCAAGCTGGTGCTGGTGCCCTGAGCCGCATCAGCCGCGCGGCGCGGGCTCCAGCCGGTCGGCGACGAGGCGGCCGCTGCGGGTGAGCCGGGCGACAAGGACAGTGGGCTGGCCGTCGCGCAGCGCGGCATCGATCGCATCGGCGCGCGCTTCGGGCACGAAGACGGTTGCTGCGAAGCGCGGCGGACCGGGGGGCGGCGCAGGCGCGGGCGCGGCTGGTCCTCCCTCCGCCGGCCCGGGGGTGGCCGCCTCGGGAACCCCGGGCCAGACCGTCAGCCGGCTGCGGCGGGTCTCGAGCCGGGCCGGGCAGGCACGGCCCGGCGTGTCGGCCCTCGCCACCACGGCCGCAGCGCGCTGCTCGAGGCAGAGCGTGCAGCCGCCATCGGCAGTGCAGTCGCCGACCGGGCCCTCGAGCCTCCAGTCGAGCTGGACCGTCAGGTGGCGGCCGCGCAGCTGGTCGAGCGGGTCGACACCAGTGACCGGGATCCGCCATTCCGCCGCCCCGCGAAGCTCGGTCTCGCGCCAGCCGACCAGAAGCGCCAGCGCGACGACCGGGCCCAGGAGCGCGAGCAGGCGGAGCCAGCGGATCATGGCGCCGCTGGCCCGGCCCGGGTGACGCGGCGCCAGCCAAAGGCCAGCGCGATCAGCAGCAGGCCGCCGCCGACCATGCCGAAACCGGTGGTCGCAAGCGAGCCGAACAGCTCGAAATAGGCAGCCAGGAGGCGGAGCGCCGCGAGCGCGACCGCCAGGTTGAACAGCCAGCGCCAGCCGGCGTCTGCCGCAGCGTGCGCAATCCAGCCTAGCGCCACGAGCGTCAGGGCGAGGCCGAGCAACCGGGCCCACAGCGTGTCAGCGGGGTGCGCGACGATGAGGGGTGCCACGAGCACGGTGAGCGGCCCCGCGACCAGTGCTGCGAGCAGCCGGGGCGGCACGCGCGGCCGGCGCCGGTTCAGAAGGAGGGCAAGCGCCGCCGCGGGCAGCGGCACGATGAGCAGGGGCACGAGGCGGACCGTGTCTGCAGGGGCCACATCGGTCAGCCAGCCGACCGGAGCCAGGAAGAAGGCGACAAGCCCGAGCAGCCACAGCGGCCCGGCGCGCAGCAGCCGGGCGACGCCGGCATCAGGGATGCCGCCGGGCAAGAGCCCGAGCGCAAGCAGCAGGAGGGGTGCGGCAAGCGCGAGCGATTCCGGCAGGAGACGTGGCCACTGGCCCAGCATCCCCGGGTCGGGCGTCGCGACCAGGAAGGCGAACGCGGCGGCGAGGGCGAGGAGCGCAAGTGCGGCACCGGCGAGCGCGGTTCGCCCGTGGAGGAGGAGCGCCGGGCCGGAGAGAAGCAGTGCCCCCACGAGCAATTCCCAGGACGGGCCCGCGAGCTGATAGACTTGGGCGTGCAGCGCCAGCCCGGCGAGGATGAGGCAGGCGAACAGGAACAGGGCCGCCTCGGCGGTCCAGCGCTGTCCGCGCTGCCCGGCAAGCGCGACCGCAGCGGCTGCCGTTGCCGCAAGCAGCAGATGGCCGCCAAGCTTGAGCGGGGGCGGGATCGAGCCCCAGTTGGCCGCGACGAGCAGGAGAAGGCCAAGCCCGACCGAGAGCACGCCGGTTGCGGCAACGGCCCATCGCCACACCGGCCGCGCCAGCGCCTGCTCGTGGGCGCGGATCCGCCCAGCGGTCGCGCCGTCGATCAGTCCGGCGGCGACCCACCGGGCGAGGTCCCGTTCCAGCGCCACGGGCGCGCCAATGCCACAGCTGGGCTGCTGCGCGAAGCATCTTCCGCTGGCGGGGTTGCCTTCCTACATCGCAGCGCAAGCGAGACAAGGAACATCCCCTGCACAGCGAACCCCAGACGTGGCACGGCACGACCATCCTTTCCGTGCGCAAGGGCGGCCGCGTGGTCGTCGCCGGCGATGGCCAGGTCAGCCTCGGCCAGACCGTCATCAAGCCCAATGCCCGCAAGGTCCGCCGGATCGGCGCGCCCGGACCGGACGGCACCGCCGGCGTGATCGGCGGTTTCGCCGGATCGACGGCCGATGCCTTCACCCTGTTCGAGCGGCTTGAGGCCAAGCTCGAACGCTATCCCGGCCAGCTCACCCGCGCGGCGGTGGAGCTTGCCAAGGACTGGCGGCAGGACCGCTATCTCCGCCGGCTGGAAGCCATGATGATCGTCGCCGACCGCGACGTGACCCTGATCCTGACCGGGACGGGCGACGTGCTCGAGCCCAATGACGGCATCGCCGCAATCGGATCGGGCGGCAACTATGCGCTTGCTGCCGCCCGCGCGCTTGCCGACTCGCCCCACGACGCCGAGACGATCGCCCGGCGGGCCATGCGGATCGCCGCCGACATCTGCGTCTACACCAACGACCAGCTCACCGGGGAAGTGATCGGATGAACCGGATGCCGGAGCCCGCTGCCTTCGCGCCCGCAGCGGCGCTGACCCCGAAGGCCATCGTCGCCCAGCTCGACCGCCACATCGTCGGCCAGCAGGATGCCAAGAAGGCAGTCGCCATCGCGCTTAGGAACCGCTGGCGCCGCCAGCAGCTCGACCCCGCGCTGCGCGAGGAGGTGGTGCCCACGAACCTCCGGATGATCGGGCCGACGGGGTGCGGCAAGACCGAGATCGCGCGGAGGCTCGCGAAGCTTGCCGAGGCTCCGTTCGTGAAGGTCGAGGCGACCAAGTTCACCGAGGTGGGCTATGTCGGCCGCGACGTCGACTCGATCATCCGCGACCTTGTCGAGGATGCGATCCGGCTGGTGCGCGACAGCCGCCGGGCGACCGTGCGCGAGGCCGCCGAGGCGGCGGCGCTCGAGCGGCTCATCGACGCGCTGGTCGGCAAGGAGGCGAGCGAGGCGACCAGGCTCGCGTTCCGCCAGAAGATCCTCGACGGCCAGATGGCCGGCCGCGAAGTCGAAATCGAGGTCGAGGATGGCGGGCCCCCGCTCCCCTTCGACCTGCCCGGCATGCAGCCAGGCCAGGTCATCAACATCGGCGAGATGCTCGGCAAGGCGATGGGCGCGCGGCGGACCAAGCGCCGCAAGATGCCGGTCGAGGCCGCCTGGGAGCATCTGGTCAACGAGGAGAGCGACCGCCGGCTCGACACCGAGGAGCTGACCCGCGAGGCAGTGAAGGCGGCCGAGGCCAATGGCATCGTCTTCCTCGACGAGGTGGACAAGATCGCCGTCTCCGACATCCGCGGCGGCTCGGTCAGCCGCGAGGGGGTGCAGCGCGACCTCCTCCCGCTGATCGAGGGCACGACCGTCTCGACCAAGTACGGGCCGGTCAAGACCGACCATATCCTCTTCATCGCCTCGGGCGCCTTCCATGTGGCGAAACCCGCCGATCTGCTGCCCGAGCTGCAAGGGCGGCTTCCCATCCGGGTCGAGCTGAAAGGCCTCACCAAGGAAGATTTCGTCGCGATCCTCTCCGACACCGAGGCCTCGCTCACCCGACAATATGTGGCACTCATGGCAACCGAGGGGGTCGAGCTTGCCTTCGCGCCCGACGGGATCGAGGCGATCGCCCGGATCGCTGCCGAGGTGAACGAGCGCGTCGAGAATATCGGCGCGCGCCGGCTGGCAACGGTCATGGAGAAGCTCCTCGAGGAGCTGTCGTTCGATCCCGGCGAGACCAGCTCGCTCACCATCGATGCCGCCTATGTCGAGCGCCAGCTCGCAGCGATCGCGCGCGACAGCGACCTCTCGAGGTTCATCCTCTAGGCCGCGTGCGGCGCGGCCTCGGCCTGGGTGCCGCGGGTGAAGACCCGGTCCTCGGGCAGGACCGCGGAGATGGCGAGATCGGGCCGCACTGCAAGCTCGGCGTAGAGCGGCGCGAAATCGGTCTCGAGCGTGGCGGCGAGCAGCGCCTCGAACGAGGGGATGACGAAGTAGGTCTGCTGGAACGCGTCGATCCGGTAGCGGGTGCGCATCACCCGCACGAGGTCGAAACCAAGCCGGTTGGGGCTCGGGCTTTCGAGCGCGAACCGGCTCTCGCCGGCAGACGAGACAATGCCCGCGCCATAGATGCGCAAGCCTTCCGCGGTTTCGACGAGGCCGAACTCGACCGTGTACCAGTAGAGCCGGGCCAGCTTGTCGAGCGCCCCGAAGCCGATCGAACGCAGACCCCCTTCGCCATAGGCCTGCATGTAGTTGGCGAACCCCGGGTGGGCGAGCATCGGCACATGGCCGAACACGTCGTGGAACACGTCCGGCTCTTCCAGATAGTCCATCTGGCGTTCGTCGCGCAGGAAATTGCCGGCGACGAAGCGGCGGCGGGCGAGATGGGCGAAGAAGATCTCGTCTGGCACCAGGCCCGGCACGGCCACCACCTGCCAGCCCGTCAGCCTCGTCAGCCGCTCCGAGAGGCGGCGGAAATCGGGCACGCCATCGGCCAGGTCGAGCTTCGCGAGCCCGTCGAGGAAGGCAGGTGCGGCGCGGCCGGGCAGGAGCCGCATCTGCCGGTCGAAGAGCGTGCGCCAGCGCGCATGGTCGGCGGCCGTGAACCGCTCCCAGTGCTGCGGCACGGTCCAGTCGGCCGCAGCCTCCGGCGGCGGCGCGGCGAGGACATGGCTCATGGCCGGGGGCCTAGCATGATCCCTTCAGTGGCGCCCGCTTCATGCCTGCTTCTCCCATTTGCCGGTTTCCGCCTGCTTCCAGAAGACGCGCGTGACAAGCGGGTTTCCGGCGAGCGCCTTCCATTCGCCACGCGCCCGCATGTGCGCCCCGCTGCCATCGTCGAACAGGTGGAAGGCGCGGGCGAAGGGCAGGGGAAGGTCCGGCAGGGGGGCTTCCACCAGCATCAGCAGTTCGGCCCGGTTGGCAGGCACCGGCGCCCCGGCAAGCAGGATGGGCTGCTCCGCCTCATGGGGCCCGCCGGCCCGGCCATGGGGGAGGAAGCTCGCCGGGTCCTGGGTCCACAGGGCCCGGTCGAGCCTCTCGAGCAGGTCGTCGGCGGCCATGATGAGAAGCCGCTGCCGCGCCGACCAGGCGCGCGCCGCCAGCTGCACCGCGACTTCGACCGCCGGCCTGCGGGTGCAGTGGTAGAAGCCGATCTCGACCGGGGCCGCTGCGCCCACCGGCTCAGCCCTCGCGCGTGGCAGCGACGAACCGGTCGATGAGCCTGACCCCGAAGCCGGTCGCGCCCTTGTCGTGGGTGGCCCCCGCCTTCGCCTTCCACACCACCCCGGCGATGTCGAGATGGGCCCATTTCACCCCGTCTGCCACGAACCGCTGGAGGAACTGGGCGGCAGTGATCGAGCCGCCTTCGCGCGGCCCCACATTCTTCATGTCGGCGATCGCGCTGTCGATCAGCTTGTCCTGGGCGCTGCCCTTCTCGCCGAGCGGCATCCGCCACAGCCGGTCGCCCGAGACCTCGCCGGCGGCCGTGAGCGCGGCTGCCAGCCCGTCATCGTTTGCGAACATGCCGGCATGGTCATGGCCGAGGCTGATGATGATGGCGCCCGTCAGCGTTGCGAAATCGAGCATCACGTCGGGCTTCCAGCGCGCCTGCGCCCACCACATCGCATCCGAGAGCACCAGCCGGCCCTCGGCATCGGTGTTGATGACCTCGACCGTCTGGCCCGAATGGGTGGTGACGACGTCGCCGGGCCGCTGGGCCTTGCCGTCGGGCATGTTTTCAACCAGCGCGCACACGCCCACCACGCGCGCCTTCGCCTTGCGCCCCGCAAGCGCGACCATGGCGCCGGCAACCGCCGCCGCGCCGCCCATGTCCCACTTCATGTCCTCCATGCCGGCGGCCGGCTTGATCGAGATCCCCCCGGTGTCGAAGGTGACGCCCTTGCCGACCAGGAGGAGGGGCGTGGCCGCCTCGTCCCCGGTTCCGTTCCACTCCATCGCAATCACGCGCGGCGGCCGCGCCGAGCCCTGCGCCACGCCGAGGAGCGCGCCGAAGCCGAGCCGCGCCATCTCGGCCTCGTCGAGGATGGTGACGGCAAGCCCGAGCGGGCTGGCCGCTGCCACCACCTTTTCGACGAAGCTCTCGGGGTAGATGATGTTGGCCGGCTCGGTCACCAGGGTCCGGGTGAGAAAGACGCCGTCGCGCACCTGCGCCAGCGGGGCGAAGGCGGCCTGGGCGCCGGGCGCTCCGGCGACTGCAAGCGCGGCGAGCTTCGGCTTCTCATGGTCCTTCAGCGTCGTCTTCCAGCGGTCATGGCGCCAGCCGCGAAGCGCCGCGCCGAGCGCGAGATGCGCTGCCGCCTCGGCGACGGGGAGGCCAAGGCCCGAGAGCCCGGAAAGGTCGGCCGTCGCGGAGTCGGCCTTCAGCTGGAGATGCTCGGCAAGCTTGCCGCCCAGCTCCGCGAAGACATGGGCATCGGCCCTCGCGGGCGCGCCGAGCCCCAGCAGCAGCAGCCGCTCGGCCGGAAGGCCTGCAGGCGCGAGCAGCTCGAGGAGCGCGCCCTTCCTGCCAGTGAAGGCCGCGGCCTTCATGGCGCGGCCGAGCTGGCCGCCGGTCGCCCGGTCTGCCTCGGCCGCAGCCGGCGTCAGCGCTGCATCCTCGCCAGCGAACAGCACGAGCGCCGGGGAGTCGGGCGCGGTCTCGGGAAAGCTGATCTTCATGGGCATCCTTCAAGCGTGTCGGTGAAGCGGATCGGCTGGCCGGCCGGCGTGCCGAGGAGCGCGCCCTCCCACATGACGCGGTGGCCGCGCACCACGGTGCCAACCACCCGGCCGTTCAGTGTCATCCCCTCGAACGGGGACCAGCCGCAGCGCGACTGCAGCCAGGCCTTGGTGACGGTCATGCTCCCCTTCAGGTCCACGATCGAGAGGTCGGCGTCGTAGCCGGCCGCGATCCGGCCCTTGCCCGCGATCTGGAACAGCCGCTGCGCGCCGGCCGAGGTGAGGTCGACGAGGCGGGCGAGGCTGAGCCGGCCCCCGAGCATGTGGTGGAGGAGGAGCGGCAGCAGGGTCTGCACGCCCGGCATGCCCGAGGGACTGTCGGGGTAGGCCCGCGCCTTTTCCTCCAGCGTGTGCGGAGCGTGATCGGACCCGACAACATCGGGCACCCCCTGGGCGAGCCAGTGCCAGAGGCCTTCGCGGTGCGCCGCCGAGCGGATCGGCGGGTTCATCTGGGCGAGCGTCCCGAGCCTCGGGTAGGCCTCCTCCGCGGCAAGCGTGAGATGCTGGGGCGTCACTTCGCAGCTGGCGATGTCGCGGTGCCCGGCGAGCCATTCGAGCTCGGCCGGGGTCGTCACATGGAGGATGTGGACCGGCCGGCCATGGGCGCGGGCAAGCCCGACCGCGCGTCGTGTGGCCCGCATCGCGCTCTCGTCGTCGCGCCAGACCGGGTGGCTCGCCGGGTCGCCCGCAACCCGCAGGCCCCGCCGCTCCTGCATCCGCGGCTCGTCCTCGGCGTGGATTGCAACGCGCCTGCGGCCCGAGGCGAGCACGCGCGCCAGCGTCGCATCGTCGGGCACCAGCAGATTGCCGGTCGAGGCGCCCATGAACACCTTGACCCCGCAGCAGCCCGGCAGCTGCTCCAGTTCCCCGAGCTGCTCGGCGTTGGCGGCAGTCGCGCCGACATAGAAGCCATGGTCGCACCACATGCGGCCCCTGGCGCGCGCCAGCTTGTCGGCGAGCGCATCCGCCGTGTCGGTCAGCGGGCTGGTGTTCGGCATTTCGAACAGCGCGGTCACGCCGCCCATCACTGCCGCGCGCGAGCCGGACTCGAGATCCTCCTTGTGTTCGAGGCCCGGCTCGCGGAAGTGGACCTGGGTGTCGATCACGCCCGGCAGGATGGTGAGACCGGAGCAGTCTTCCACCACGGCCGCGTCACCCGCACCCCGCGGCAGCAGCGCTGCGACCCGGCCTGCGGAAACTGCAAGATCGAGGCTCGCAAGGCCGCCCGGAGTCCAGACATCGGCGTTGCGAAAGAGGAGATCGAAGCTTGCAGCCATGGGCGTCGGGCTTATCTAGCGGGTCGGATGCCGCTTGCCCACCTCGCCGACCGCGCGGTCCTCAGGATTTCCGGGCCGGACGCGCGCGCCTTCCTCCAGGCCATGATCCCCTCGGACATTGCCGGGCTCGGCCCGGCCAGCCCGCTCGCTGCGGGCCTGCTCTCGCCGCAGGGCAAGGCCCTGTTCGCCTTCCTGCTCCACGCCGAGGGCGAGGATATCCTCATCGACTGCGATTCCGCCGTGGCCGAGGCGCTGATGAAGCGCCTTGCCATGTTCCGCCTGCGCCGCGCCGTCGGGATCGCGCCGGCGCCGCTCGCCGTCTTCGCCGCCTGGGGCGAAGCAGCGCCCGACCGCCCGGCCGACCCGCGCCTCGCCACGCTTGGCCGGCGCTGGATTGCGGGGCCTGATGCGCATGTGCCCGATGCGACGCCTGCCGACTGGCACGCCCACCGGATTGCGCACGGTGTCCCCGAGCAGGCCGAGATCGGGACCGACGAGCTGCTCTGGCTCGAGACCAACGCCCGCGAGCTGAACGCCGTCTCCTTCACCAAGGGCTGCTATGTGGGCCAGGAGAACACCGCGCGGATGCACCACCGCGACAAGGTGAAGAAGCGGCTGCTGCCGCTCCGCCTCGCGGGGCCCCGAGGCGATGGCAAGGTGATGGCCGGGGACCGCGAGGCGGGCACGCTGCGCGGGGCAGGCGCGGGCGACCTCCACATGGCGCTGCTGCGGACCGAGTTTCTCGATTCGCCGCTGACGGTTGCCGGCGCGCCCGCGACCCTCGTTCGGCCCGACTGGCTCTAGCCCTCAGCCCCGATCGCGGCTGCGATCGCGAGCAGCCGCCGGGCCTCGGCGACGTGGAGCACTTCCACCATCTTGCCGCGGTGGGTGGCAACGCCACGCCCCTCGGCGCGCGCCGCCTCGTGCGCTGCAATGAGGGCGCGGGCGTCGGCGATCTCCTCGGCGCTGGGGCTGAACAGGTGGTTGACGAGCGCGAGCTGCGAGGGGTGGATGCAGGTCTTGCCGTCGAATCCGAAGGCGCGCGCCTGGCGGGTCTCGGCCTCGAGGCCGGCGGGGTCGTCGAGGTCGATGAACACGCCGTCGAAGGCGAGGATTCCGGCGGCCCGCGCCGCCAGCACGATCATGCCCATGGCAAGGTGCAGCGGCTCGCGGCCCTTGCCCGGCCGGGCGCCGAGATCCGTGGCGAGATCGGCGAAGCCGGCAACAAGCCCGGTGATCCCCGGCACGGCCGCGATCGCGGCGGCCGACAGCACCGCCTTCGGCGTCTCGACGAGCACCCAGACCGGCTTTCCGCCCGCAGCCGCGACAGCGGCGCGCGCATCCTCCGGGCCGTCAACCTTGGGAACGACCATCACATCGGCTGCACTTGCGGCAACCGCGGCCGCGTCGTCGGCGAACCAGCGGGTCGAGAGGCCATTGACCCGGATGGCCACTTCGCGAGGCCCAAACCCGCCTGCCGCCGCGGCCACGGCTGCGTCGCGCGCGCTCTCCTTGCGCTCGGGCGCCACCGCGTCCTCGAGGTCGAGGATGAGGCAGTCCGCAGGAAGGCTGCGCGCCTTTTCGAGCGCGCGGGCGTTGGCGGCCGGAAGGTAGAGCACCGTGCGCCGCGGCCGATGGTCCACCCTGCCCCCGCCCTGCCTGCTTTCCATGTGCACCCCCTTCCCGATGATGCTAGACATCGCCCTGTCTTGCGCAAGGAGCCCCGACAATGGAAGTCCCGAGTGTTGCCATTGCCCTTGCGCTGCTTGCCATCGTGGCCGCGGCACGGTCGGTCGTGGTGGTCCGCCAGGGGTTCGAATACACGCTCGAGCGGCTGGGGAAATATACCCAGACGCTGCGGCCGGGCTTCTCGCTCATCATCCCCTTCATCGACCGGGTCGGCAGCCGGGTGAACATGATGGAGCAGGTGCTCGACATCCCGACGCAGGAGATCATCACGCGCGACAATGCCGTGGTCGCGGTGGATGGTGTCGTCTTCTACCAGGTGCTCGATGCCGCCAAGGCCGCCTATGAAGTCGCCAACCTGACGGGCGCGATCACGGCCCTCACCCAGACCAACCTCCGCACCGTGATGGGCAGCCTCGACCTCGACGAGAGCCTCTCCAAGCGCGACGAGATCAACGCCCGTCTGCTCGATGTGATCGACCATGCGACCGCGCCCTGGGGCGTGAAGGTGACCCGGGTCGAGGTGCGCGACATCCAGCCGCCGGCCGACATCGCGAGCGCCATGGCCCGGCAGATGAAGGCCGAGCGCGAGAAGCGCGCGGTGACGCTCGAGGCCGAGGGGCTGCGCGCTGCCGCCATCCTCAAGGCCGAGGGCGAGAAGCAGGCCCAGATCCTCGAGGCCGAGGGCCGGCGCGAGGCGGCCTTCGCCGATGCCGAGGCGCGCGAGCGCTCGGCCCAGGCCGAGGCCGAGGCGACCAGGCTGGTCTCCTCGGCGATCGCGGCGGGTGACCTCCAGGCGATCAACTATTTCGTTGCCCAGAAATATGTCGAGGCGCTGGGCGCGTTCGCGGCCTCGCCCAACGCCAAGACCATCTTCCTGCCACTCGAAGCCGCCTCGGTCATCGGCTCGGTCGGCGGCATCCAGGAGCTGGTGAAGGCGCTGGGAGACGAGCGCAAGGCGGCAGCGGCGCCGACAGTGCCGGTCTCGCCGCCGCGCGAGCGCGCGGCCATCCGCCAGGGCTGAGCCGTGGACGAACTCTGGCGCTTCCTCTTCTCGCCGCTGGGCTGGCTGACGCTGGGCGTGATCCTCGCCGGGCTCGAGCTGCTGGTTCCGGGGGCAGCCATGCTGTGGCTGGGCGCAGCAGCGCTGGCAACGGCAGGCCACACCGCGCTGTTCGGGCTCTCCGCCGGGGCCCAGCTCGTCGCCTTCGCCGGCTGGACTGCAGTCGCGCTCGTCGTGTCGCGGCGGGTGCGCCGGCAAAGCCCCATCGCCAGCACCGACGAACGGTTGAACCGCCGTGGCGAGGCGCTCGTCGGCCAGACCGCGCGGGTCGCGCAGCCCATCGTCCACGGTCGCGGCCGGGTGAGCGTCGGCGACACCGAGTGGCTGGCGATCGGGCCGGATGCAGCGGCCGGCACGCGGGTGCGGATCGTCTCGGTCGAAGGCACGACGCTCAGGGTGGTGCCCGCCGTCGAGGAGCTTCCGGCCGGCTGAGCCGGCGTCAGCGCGAACGCAGCACCACCACCCGGCCGGTCGCGCCCGGGGGAGGAGCATCGCCGACCAGGCGGGCCGAGTCCCGGCGCGCCAGCGCCAGCACGTCCGCCGGACAGTCGGCAGGGTGAACGACGAGATCGGCTGACGCGAGGGCGCGAAGCTCGGCCAGCGTCAGCGCGTCGGCACCCTCGTGGGAGAGGGTGATCGCGGTCACGCCGGCTCGCGTGGGCCCGGCACCTGCAAGCGCTGCCGCAATGGCCGAGGCCGGGTCTGGCGACGGGGCGAGCGGGTCGAGCGGCGCGCCGGGCGCCAGCAGCCGGGCCCAGAACTCCCGCCGGTCGCGCACCCCGGCCAGCCGTTGCGCCACCTCGGCCCGGGCGTCGCGGATCGCGACCGCGAGCGCCCCGAGCTGCGGCGGCAGCAGCAGCGCAAGCCGCTCCTTGAGCGCCTTGGCGAGGCTTGCAGACGCCCCGCCCGTGCCGATGGCAACGGTGACCGGCGCCCGGTCGAGGATGGCGGGCACGGTGAAATCGCACAGCTCGGGCCGGTCGACGACATTGACCAGCAGCCCGCGGGCCCTGAGCGCCGCTGCGAGCGCCTCGGCTCCCTCCGCCACGGCGACGAATCCGATCCGCACATCCGGCCCCGGTTCGCCGACCGGCGTGCCGCCGGCCTCCAGCACCAGCCGGCGCTTGGCGTCTGCCGCCTCACCCTCGCCCAGCACCAGAACCGGCCGGCCGCGGAGCACGAGGAACAGCGGCAGCACCTCCATCAGAGGTTGTCGGCGAGCCAGGCCTTGAGTGCGGGCGCAATGTCGGGCCGCTCGAGCGCGATTGCGACATTGGCGATGACATGGCCGGCCTTGTCGCCGCAGTCGAACCGGCGGCCAGTGAAGGTGAGGGCGTTGAAGGGCTGGCGGCCGATCAGCTCGGCCATGGCGTCGGTCAGCTGGATCTCGCCGCCGGCACCCCGCCGGCCCTCGGCCAGCACGTCCATCACTTCGGGCTGGAGAATGTAGCGGCCGACGACGGCAAGCCGGGATGGCGCGGTGCCGGGCGCCGGCTTCTCAACGAGGCCCTTCACTTCGGTCAGGAGCCCGTCGGCAGCGCCGGGGGCGACGATGCCGTAGCGGCTGGTCTGGTCCTCTGGCACTTCCATCACGGCAAGCAGGTTGCCGCCCAGCCGGGCGTGGGCCTCGACCATCTGCCTGAGGCAGGGGGCCGCGGGGTCGTGGAGAAACTCGTCGGGCAGCAGCACCGCGAACGGGCGCTTGCCCACCACATGACGCGCACACCACACGGCATGGCCGAGGCCGAGCGGCTGCTGCTGCCGGGTCGAGATGACGGCGCCCGGCGGCAGCTGGGTTTCGGCGAGGATCGCAAGCTCACGGGCCTTTCCCCGCTCTTCGAGCAGGCGCACCAGCTCGCCGGGCACGTCGAAATAGTCGGCAAGGCTCGCCTTGCCGCGCGC
>CALLWN010000026.1 GCA_938016505.1 uncultured Sphingomonadaceae bacterium | reverse complement strand
CACTCGGCTGGCTCGCGCTCCGACGCATGTCCCGGTTGCCGCCTGCCGATCCGCGGCCACGGCTCGGCCCGCCGCGCCCGCCGGCCGCGACCGCGCTCGGCCAGCGCTTCGCCCGACCGGTCGCCGAGCACCCGGGGCTCTCGGGCGTGCGGCCTCTCCTCGACCCGCTCGAAGCGCTCGCTGCCCGCATCCGCCTCATCCGCGCCGCCGAGGCCAGCCTCGACCTCCAATATTATGTCTGGCGCGGTGACATCGCCGGCACCCTCCTGCTCGCCGAGCTGCTCGCGGCCGCCCGGCGTGGCGTCCAGGTCCGCCTGCTCCTCGACGACAACGGCATCGCCGGCGGCCCCGCCGGTCTCGATCCGCTGCTGCGCGCGCTCGACGAGCATCCGCTGATCGAGGTCCGGCTCTTCAACCCGTTCGTGCTCAGGCGCTGGAAGCCGCTCGGCTACCTCGTCGACTTCGACCGGCTCAACCGGCGCATGCACAACAAGGCCCTCGTCGCCGATGGCACGCTCGCCATCCTCGGCGGCCGCAACATCGGCGATGAATATTTCGGCGCAACCGATGGCGCGCTCTTCGCCGACCTCGACGCCCTCGTCGCAGGCGAGGTCGTCGCCGACCTTGCAGCCGACTTCGCCCGCTACTGGCAAAGCGGCTCGGCCCATGCCGCCAGCCGCATCCTTGTCGGCATTCCCCCCTGGCCCGGTGCGCGGATCGGCACCCGCGCGGCCGAGGCCCGCGCCCGCCCGGAAGCGCGGCTCTATGCCGAGGCGCTCGCCGATCCCCCGGAGCCGGACCCGTTGCTCGATCCGGCCGGGTTCGAGTGGGTCCGCTGCACGCTCGTCAGCGACGATCCCGGCAAGGGTCTCGGCACCGCCGGCCGCGACGATTTCCTCGATCGCCAGCTGCTGCGCGTCATCGGCCAGCCGAGCCGCTTCCTCGGCCTCGTCTCGCCCTATTTCGTGCCCACCCGCGCCGGCGTTGCCGCCATCACCCGGCTCGCCCGAAGTGGCGTGGAGGTTGCCGTCCTCACCAACGGCTGGGAGGCGAACAACCACCGCATTGTCCACAGCGGCTACGCCCCGCACCGCCGCGCCCTGCTCGCCGCCGGGGTCCGCCTGTTCGAGGCCAAGCGCCAGCCGCGCCTCGCTCCCGACCCGGCCGCCGCGGCGGCCGCGCCCGGCGGGCGCTGGGCGCCCCGCATGTGGCTGCGCTCCTCGGGTTCGGCGCTTCACGCCAAGACCTTCACGGTCGATGGCAGCCGGCTCTTCATCGGCTCGTTCAACTTCGATCCGCGCAGCATCGTCCACAACACCGAACTCGGCATCCTCATCGAGAGCCCCCGGCTGGCCGGTGCGCTCGCCGCGGAGTTCGCCGCCGGCTTTCCGGGTGCCGCCTACCGGGTCGAACGGCGCGGCCGCGATCTCGCGTGGATCGAGGCCGATGGCACCGAACACCGGACCGAACCCGGCACCCGCGCCAGGGATCGGCTGGCAACCCGGTGTCTTGCCCTGCTCCCCCTCGATTCGCTCCTCTAGCCGGCCTTCGCCCCGCTCCCGGCCCGCTCATGGTGGCGGATCACCTCGTCGATGATGAAGCGCAGGAACTTCTCGGTGAAGTCCGGGTCGAGCTCGGCCTCCTGCGCGAGCCGCCGCAGCCGCGCAACCTGCGCAGCCTCCCGCTCCGGGTCGGCCGGGGGCAGGCCGGCGGCCGCCTTGTAGGCCCCGACCTTCTGGGTCACCTTGAACCGCTCGGCGAGCATGTGGACAAGGGCGGCATCGATGTTGTCGATGCTCCGGCGATAGTCCCTGAGTGCGTCCGACATGTCACTCCCCCGCCTCACTTCCGGGACTTCCCGGCCCTGCGACCGCGAAGGCCTTGCCTTCGCTCCGTCCGGCCCATAGCCGGGACTGCGATGACGGCAACCATCCCTTCCGCGCAGATCCTGCCCTTGCGGGGGGCAAAGCCCAGCCTTGCGTCGCTCATGGCCCTGGTCGCGCCCGGGCTCAACGCCGTCAACCGGGTCATCCTCGACCGCATGCAGAGCGAGGTCGCGCTCATCCCCGAGCTCGCCGGCCACCTGATCGCCGGAGGCGGCAAGCGGCTGCGGCCGATGCTCACCCTCGGCAGCGCTGCCGCGCTCGACTATGCCGGAGACCGTCACCACCGCCTCGCCGCTGCAGTCGAGTTCATCCACACCGCAACCCTCCTCCACGACGATGTGGTCGATGGCTCCGATCTGCGCCGGGGCCGCAAGACCGCCAACATCATCTGGGGCAACGGCGCCTCCGTCCTCGTCGGCGACTTCCTGTTCAGCCGGGCCTTCGAGCTGATGGTCGAGGATGGCTCGCTCAAGGTGCTGAAGATCCTGTCGCGGGCCAGCGCCGTCATCGCCGAGGGCGAAGTCGCCCAGCTCACCGCCCAGCGCGTCGTCGAGACGACCGAAGACCGCTACCTTGCAATCATCAGCGCCAAGACTGCAGCGCTGTTCGCTGCCGCCTGCGAGATCGCCGCCGTGGTCGCCGAGCGAGGCCCCGCAATCGAGAGCGTGCTCGAATCCTACGGCCGCAACCTCGGCATCGCCTTCCAGCTCGTCGATGACGCCATCGACTATGTGTCCGACGCCGCGACGATGGGCAAGGACGCGGGCGACGACTTTCGCGACGGCAAGGTCACGCTCCCCGTCATTCTCGCCCATGCCCGCGGCGATGCCGCTGCCCGCCGCTTCTGGGCGCGCGCGATGCGCGGCGAGGCCAACGGGCCCGACGCGCTCGCCGAGGCCATCGCCCGCCTTGAGGAAACCAGCGCCATCGACGACACGCTGGCCCGCGCCCGCCTCTACGGCAGCCGCGCGCTCGATGCGCTCGCCGTCCTGCCCGAGACGGCCGCCCGCGCCGCGCTCGCCGAAACCGTCGCCTTCGCCATCGATCGCGCCTACTGAGCCGGGGGGGTACGGGGCGTGCAACCGCCTCCCCCGACCGGCCTTCCCGTCGAGGCCGCGCTTCCCGCCCTCCGCTCCGCCCTGCGCGCTGCGCCGCGCGCCGTCCTCGTTGCGCCACCCGGCGCCGGCAAGACCACGCTGGTCCCGCCCGCCCTCCTCGCCGAACCCTGGGTCGCCAATCCCCGGCCCGACGGCGGCCGCCTCCTCGTCATGCTCCCGCGCCGCATTGCCGCGCGCGCTGCCGCCGAGCGGATCGCAGCCCTCCTCGGCGCAACCGTCGGCGAACAGGTCGGCTACGCCACCCGCCTCGAGACCCGCACCAGCCCGCGCGCCCGGATCGAATGCCTGACCGAGGGCCTGTTCCTGAACCGCCTGCTCGCCGCCCCCGATCTCCCCGGGGTCGCCGGCCTCCTGTTCGACGAGGTCCACGAGCGCAACCTCGAAGGCGATCTCGGCCTTGCGCTTGCCCTCGACGCGCAGGCTGCCT
>CALLWN010000025.1 GCA_938016505.1 uncultured Sphingomonadaceae bacterium | reverse complement strand
AGCCCGCGCGAGGCCGAGGCCCAGGCGGTGTGGTCGCTGCGGGCCGGGCTCAATGTCGCGGCGCTCCAGTGCGGCTTCTCGAAGTCGCTGCGGATGGTGGACACCTACAACCAGTTCCTGCGCCAGCATTCCGACGAGCTTGCCGGCGCGGTGAAGACGCTTGCGGCCTATTTCAACCGGGTCGAAGGCGCGCGCGCCGGCCCGCGCGCGAACGACCGCTACAACACCCGGCTGTTCCAGGGCTATTCGACGCTCGAGGCGCAATATGCCTTCTGCGACCGCGCGGCGGCGGTGGGGCGGGCGGCGCTTGCCGTGCCCAAGGGCAAGCTTGCCGCCTTCGTCGCGGCCGAGCTGCCGGGGTTGCGCCAGACGCTGCTTGCAAGCCACAGGACCGAGGCGCTGGCGCAGACCGACCTCGGCTATGTGGCAGTGCCCGATCTCTCGGCCGGCTGCCGGATGCGCGGCAGGCCGCCCCGGCTGACCTGCTAGGGCGGACGCACGGCCTTCTCCTGCCTCCTCCCCGCCCCGGCGGAGGCCCGGTCAGGCGAGGGTGGCGCGGTTGACCGGGGTGCCTGCGGTGACGTGGATGGGACGGCCGACGGCGGGTGCGTCGATCAAGGCGGCGCAGCCTTCGTGGACCTGGGCGAGGAAGCGGGTGCCATCGGCGTCGAGCCGGCCAATGACGATGGCGAAGGCGGGTGACCCGCGATCGTGGATGACGGTCATCGTCTCGATCTTCGCGGGGCCCTCGGGCTGCTCGGTGAAGGGGGGCGAAGGCAGGGCATCGAGCGCGGCCTGCGGGGCGGCCGGGTCGGCCGAGGGGAAGGGGCGCGGTTCGGTCGACCAGACCCCGAAGCCGTGCTTGGTGAGATAGCCGCCGTTGGCGAAGACGAGGCCGCGGGTGCCGGGGCTGGCGCGGCAGCGGGCTGCGACCTCGGCGATGGCGTGCATGGAATAGTTGTTGCCGGGGCCGCCGAAATAGGGGAGGCCCCCGGTGAGCGTGAGGCCGCGCGGGTCGTCGTGGGCGATCCCGATCATGTCGGCGGCGATCTCGACCGCGCTCGGGAAGCAGGAATAGAGGTCGATGTGGGCGATGCCGGCGATGTCGGTTCCGGCGATCGCAAGGGCGTGGGCGGCGCCCTCGCGGATGGCGGGCGAGGACCAGTAGTCCAGCCGCTCGGACACCAGGATCTTCTCGACCGTGTCGGCGGCGCCGTGGAGGAAGACGCGCCTGCCCTCGGGCACGCCGAGGCGGTCGGCGGCTGCGGTCGACATGACGAGGAGGGCCGCGGCCTGGTCCACGAACATGTTGCTGTTGAGATACTTGGTGTAGGGATAGCCGATGTAGCGGTTGTCCTGCGTCGGGGTGATGAGCGCGTCGGCGGTGCGGGCCTCCGGGATCTGGGCATAGGGGTTGCGGGCCGCGACTTCGGTCATGCGGGCCATGAGGGCGCCGATGGCGCGGCGGTGGTCGAGGGGGCTGCGGCCATAGTGGGCGGCGAGCGCATTCTCGAACAGCGGGTAGACGTTGACGGGAAGCGCGATGCCGTGGGCGAACTCGTGGGGGGAGACGAACCGCATCTCGCGGCCGAGGGTTTCGGCATCGTGCGGGCTTTCCTCGGCCCAGTCGAGGGTGAGGCCGGCCTTCTGGGCGCGGGTCTGGGTGCGGATGGGCTCGCAGCCGGTGAGCAGCACCACCTCGTGGGCGCCGGCTGCGATCTCGGCCATGAAGCGGGTGGCGAGCATCTGCGGGGTGTTGCCGCCGACCGGGCCGTAGACGGTGCGGCGCGGCGCAGCGCCGATGCGCCTTGCGACGCAGTGGGGGAGGTTGTTCTGCTTGCCGAACGGCGCGCCGAAGCCCGAATCCTGGAACAATCGCACGGTGACGATGGCGTCGATGGCGGCGGTGATGGCGGCGGCGTTGCCGCCCGAGTCGGCGATTGCCGCGCGGGCGACCCCTGCCATCATGTCCATGGGGGAGAGGCCCTGGCCGGGGGCGCTGTCGCGGTCGACCCACTGGGCGACGCCGACGAGGACGGGGGTTCGGGGATCGAGCGGCATGGCGGGCGGGTGCGCGCTCGGGGGGCGGATGGCAAGCTCCCGGTTTTTGGAAGCTGCCGGCGCGGCTTGACGCGGCGGCAGGGCCGGGGCGAGGAAGGGGGATGCGCCTGCCTGCCCTCGCCCCTTTCCTTCCTGCTCTCCTTGCCGGTGTTGCCCTTGTGGCCTTTCCCGTGCTTGCCCGGCCCGGGGCTTCGCCCGAGGCGGTGGCCGGGCGGGTGCTGCGGGCGGTGCCGCTGGTCGACGGGCACAATGACTGGGCCTGGGCGCTGCGGAGCCACATGGGGCTCGAGAAGGCGCGCGAGGCCGATCTTTCCGCCGACCCGACCGGGCGCCGGCCGCAGCCGGGGCACACCTCGATCCCGCTGCTGCGAAAGGGCATGGTGGGGGGGCAGATCTGGTCGCTCTATGTGCCGATGAGCCTTTCGGGCGAGAAGGCGGTTGCAACGAGCTTCGAGCAGATCGAGCTGTGGAAACGGTGGATCGCGCGGCACCCGGAGACCTTCACGCTGGTGACGACCGCCGATGGGCTGGAGCGGGCGTTCCGGGCCGGGCGGATCGGCTCGCTGCTCGGGTTCGAGGGGGCGCACCAGGTGAATGACGACATTGCCGTGCTGCGCCGGGCCCATGCGGCCGGCGTCAGGTCGATGACGCTGACCCATTCGCAGGCCTCGGCGCTGTTCGACAGCGCGACTGCAGACCCCAAGCACAACGGGATGGCGCCGGGGGCGCGGGCGATGGTGGCCGAGATGAACCGGCTGGGCGTGCTGGTCGATCTCTCGCACGTGTCGCCGGCGGTGATGCACCAGGTGCTCGACGTGACGGCGGCCCCCGTCATCTTCTCGCACTCGTCGGCCAGGGCCGTGACCAATCACCCGCGCAACGTGCCCGACGATGTGCTGAGACGGCTGCCGGCCAATGGCGGGATGGTGATGGTGACCTTCGTGCCGGCCTTCATCGACCAGGCCCGGGCCGACTGGCAGGCGCGCTGGCAGGCGCAGGCGCTGCTGGCCGGACAGGGCGCCGAGCGGGCGGCGCGGATGGCCGAGTGGGAGCGCGCCAACCCGCGCCCGGTTTCGACGCTCGCCATGGTGGCCGACCATATCGACCATGTGGCGAAGGTGGCGGGCCACGACCATGTCGGGATCGGCGGGGATTATGACGGGATCCCCGACCTGCCGGTGGGGCTCGAGACGGTGGCGAGCTACCCGGCACTGTTTGCCGAGCTTGCCCGGCGGGGGTGGAGCGAGGCCGACCTGCGGAAGCTTGCCGGCGGCAATTTCCTGCGGGTGCTGAGGGCCAACGAGGCGGTGGCGCGACGGCTCAGCCGGGGTTGAAGTGTGGGCTCCCGAGGAGGTGGGCGTGGGCCTCGCGCACGGCCAGCAGGCGGGCCTCGTGGCGGCGGTCGCCGGCGTTCATGTCGGGGTGGTAGCGGCGGACGAGGGCGCGGTAGCGGCGCTTCACCTCGGCGAGGCTTGCGGTCTCGGGAAGGCCGAGGGTTTCGAGCGCGCGGCGGTCGGCCGCGGGGAGGCGTGACGGGGTGCGCTCGCCCGCCTTCCAGCGCAGGATGCCGAGCGGGTCGTCGAGCGGGGCGGCGGGGCGGCGCGGATCGGCCCGGCGGGCGAAGGCTGCGACCTCGCTTTCCCAGGCCGGGAAGGCGGACTGGGCCTGCCAGATCTCGTCGGCCGACATGCCCTCGAACCAGTTCCAGGCGGCGTTGAAGGCGCGGACATGCGCGAGGCAGAAATATTGCCACTGGGGCGGGCCGGAGGGGGGTGCGAAGGCGCTGCCGGGGCGGTGGAGCGGGGCGCGATACTCGCCCGGCTCGGGGCAGCCGGGGTGGGCGCAGGGCCGGTCGCCGGGGAAGCGGCCACCGCGGGCGGGTCTGGCGGGATCTGCCATCGGGGCGATATAGGCGCGGCGGACGCGGGTTGGGAGACGGCGGGATGCGGGTGGAGGAGGAGATCAGGGCGCGGCTTGCCGCAGCGCTGGCGCCGACGCGGCTCGAGGTGGTGAACGAGAGCGCGCTGCACGCCGGCCACGCCGGGGACGACGGCTCGGGGGAGAGCCACTTCCGGGTGGTGGTGGAGAGCGCGGCCTTTGCCGGGAAGAGCCGGGTGGCGCGGCAGCGGATGGTGAATGCGGCGCTGGCCGACCTGCTTGCCGGGCGGGTGCATGCGCTGGCGCTCAGCTGCGTGGCGCCGGGCGAGGATGGCTGACCTCTTTGCGGACGCCGGCGGCCCCGGCGAGGTGCGGGCGGCGCGGGTGCCGCTTCCCGAGCGGCTGCGGCCGCGGCGGCTCGCCGAGGTGGTGGGGCAGGCGCACCTTGTTGGACCAGGGGGCGCTCTGACCCGGATGATCGCGGCGGGCGCGGTTCCAAGCCTCATCCTGTGGGGGCCGCCGGGAACGGGCAAGACGACGGTGGCGCGGCTGCTCGCCGAGGCGGCGGGGCTGCGGTTTGTCGGCATCTCGGCGGTGATGACGAGCGTGGCCGACGTGAAGGCCATATTTGCGGCAGCGCGGCTGGCGGCGGGCGGCACGCTCCTGTTCGTGGACGAGATCCACCGGTTCAACCGGGCCCAGCAGGATGCCTTCCTCGCGCCGGTGGAGGAGGGCCTTGTCACGCTGGTCGGGGCGACCACCGAGAACCCGAGCTTTGCGCTCAATGCGGCCCTGCTGTCGCGGGCGCGGGTTTTGGTGCTGAACCGGCTGGATGGCGAAGCGCTCGAGGCGCTGCTGGCGCGCGCCGAGGCGCACCTCGGGCGGGCGCTGCCGCTGACTCCGGCGGCGCGGGCGGCGCTTGTGGAAGGCGCCGACGGGGACGGGCGG
>CALLWN010000024.1 GCA_938016505.1 uncultured Sphingomonadaceae bacterium | reverse complement strand
CTAGCCGATGGCGATGCGGCCGCAAGGCGGGCCGAGGTCGCGGTCAGAATTCGAAGCGGGCCAGCACATGGCCCTCGGTCGCGGCGGCAGCCATCCACTCGGCCATGAAGGGGTGGGCCATCAGGCGCTGGCGGAGCCCCTCGGCGGCGGGGGAAAGCGCGACGGCATAGGTTGTGAAACGGCTGGCGACCGGCGTGAACATGATGTCGGCAGCGCCCCAGTCGGGCCCGGCGAGCCACGGCCCGCCGAAGCGGGCCAGCCCTTCCTCAAACAGCGCCTCGACCCGGCGGACATCGGCCGCAGCGTCGGGCGAGACGGCGAAACCGGGATGGTGGGCGCGCGTGTTCATCGGGCAGAAGCCGCGCAGCGCCTGGAAGCCGGCCTGCATCTCGGCCGCGACCGACATGGCGAAGGCCCGCGCAGACAAATCGGCCGGCCAGAAGCGGCTGCCGCCCGAGAGCCGGTCGAGATGGTCGATGATGCCGAGTGCGTTCCACGAGGCGACCGCGCCATCCCACAGCACGGGCACCTTGCCGCCCGAGGGCGCGAGCTCGGGCCGGCGCCTTTTCTCTTCCCAGTCGGCTTCGTAGAGCGGCCAGAACAGCGTCTCGAAGACAAGGCCCGACTGTTTCGCGGCGAGCCAGCCCCGGAGCGACCAGGAGGAATAGGCGCGATTGCCGATGACGAGGCGCAGGGTCATGGCATGAAACCCGGCCGGGCTCTCAGAGCGCGCCCATCTTCAGGAACTTTTCGCGCCGGCCCTCGCGCAGCTGGTCGCGGCCCAGGCCCGCGAGCGCGGACAGCTCCTCCTCGAGCGCGGTTGCCACCCGCCTCAGCGTCAGGGCGTGGTCACGGTGCGCGCCGCCCACGGGCTCGTAGATGATGCGGTCGATCACGCCGAGCCGCAGCAGGTCGGCGGCAGTCACCTTCATCGCCTCGGCGGCGTCTGCGGCCTTGCTGTCCCGGCCGGCGGGCGTCCGCCACAGGATGGAGGCGCAGCCTTCGGGCGAGATGACCGAGTAGACGCTGTGCTCGAGCATGAGCACCCGGTTGCCTGCGGCAATCGCGATCGCCCCTCCCGAGCCGCCTTCCCCGACGATGAGGGCGACCAGCGGCACGCCGAGCGAAAGACAGGTCTCGGTGGTGCGGGCAATCGCCTCGGCCTGGCCGCGCTCCTCGGCCTCGATGCCCGGGAAGGCGCCGGGCGTGTCGACGAGGGTGACGACGGGGAGCCCGAACCGGTCGGCCATGTCCATGAGACGCTGCGCCTTGCGATAGCCCTCGGGCCGGGCCATGCCGAAATTGTGGCGCACCCGGCTCTCGGTGTCCTCGCCCTTGGCATGGCCGATGACGACGATGCTGCGGCCGTTGAACCGGGCAAGGGCGCCGGTGATCGCCGGGTCATCGGCGTAGAGCCGGTCGCCGGCCAGCGGCAGCACGTCGGTGAACAGGCCGGCGAGATAGTGAGGGATGTGCGGCCGCCCCGGGTGGCGGGCGACCTGGGTGCGCTGCCAGGGCGTCAGGCGGACATAGAGGTCCTTCAGCTGGCGCTCGGCGCGCTCGCGCAGCTGCGCCGCCTCCGCCGCCTCGCCGGCAGCCTCGGCTTTCGCCGCGCTGGTTTCCAGCGCTGCAACCCCTGCTTCGAACTCGAGATAGGTCGTCACACCGTCATGGCCATGCCGCGATAGATGCGGGCGCGGTAGCGCGAATCCTCGGCATCGGGAAGCGGTGCGCCGGCGAGCAGCACGGCGCGGGCGAAGCGCTTCACTTCCTCCAGATGCTCGTCGAGGTTCCGCGGCTCCTCCGAGCGGACCCGGCGGGTCATGTTGATCTGGTTGACGGGCACGTCATGGACCAGCCGCTCATTCTCGACCGCAAGCGTGACGGTGAAGGCGTGGAGGGTGGTCTTGAGGAAGTTGGCAAGCGCAAACGCCGGGCCCGCCGTTCCCATCGGCACATCGGGCGAGGCGATGACGATCTGGCAGCCGTCATAGAGCGAGGCCTTGCGCGCAACCTCGAAATGGTGGGTGAGATTGTCTGCGACGAGCCCGCGGAAGTCGGCCGGGGTGAGCGGGTTGTCGGCGTCGAACAGCCGGTCGGGGAGCGGCGTGAACGGGGTGGAGACAACCGTCGTCGGCCGGCCCCAGCGCGCGAGCGCCTCGTCCATCGCGGCTTCCACCCCGCCGGTGCAGAGGATGCACTCGACGCTCCCTTCGGGAAGCGCGTCGAGCTGGGCCCTGAGCGCCCTGGCGCCAGCCTCGGTCGCTGCCAGGAACACGACCCGGGCGACATGGCAATCCTCCACGAACTGGCGCGCGGCCTCGGCGAGATAGTCGGTCAGATGCTCGCCGATGAGCCAGACCGTTCGCCCGCGCATCATGTCGAGCCGTTCCTGCTTCGGGCTGCCGAACAGTTCGCGCTCGGTCGTCGAACGCTCGACCGAGAGCCCGCCCGAGGGCATGAAGGTTTCGCCCGAGACCGCCCGGTCGGCGAGGAAGAAGACGGTCGCCTGGGCGACATCGGCCTCGGTCGGCATGTTGCCGAGGTGAAGCTGGGAAAGCACGCCCGAACGCACCTTGACTGCCTCTCCCCTGATCCGGTCGGCGGGAAGCCAGGGCACATCATCCGGCGGGACTCGCAGCAGCCAGCCCTCGTCGGCCTCGGCAGTGGCAGGCCGGTCGGTCCAGCCCGGCGCGTCGAGGAAATAGCCGCCGAGCCGCAGGCGGCGCACCAGCCGCGCCGCCACCTTCGGGGTGAGCAGGAACCGGTCCCAGGTGCAGACCCCATCGCCCTCGCGCGCGCAGGCGAGTGCGAGGTCACGCAGCTCGCGCGGGCTGCTGGGGTCGTGGCTCATCTGCGCGGTGTCGTTGCGGGCGAGCCTGGCGAGCACCGCCTCGACCCGCGCGCCGCGGCGAATGGCCTTGACGACAGCAGCATGGACCGCGTTCAGCCGCTTGTTCTCGAGGATGAGCCGGCCGCGCCGCTCGAACAGGCCGGGCTTGCCTCCCACGCCCTGAAGCCGGTCGCCATCGACCGGGCCGGGCGCGATCGCGTTGAACTGGATTTCCGGGCCGAGATAGCGGGCGAGGCTTTCGACCATGGCACGCTGGCCGGCCTTGGAGACGGCATAGTCGGCGCGGTTGGGGTAGGCGACGGCAAGGAACTTCTCGCCACCGAAATAGCTTGAGACATTGAGCACATAGCCCGAGCCCTGGGCCTTCATCAGCGGCACGACATGGTGCATGAGGACATAGTTGGAAACAAGGTTGGCATCGAGCGTGTGGGTCCAGGCCGCCGGGTCCATGTCGACCACCATCTCCTCGGCGCCGGCGACGCCGGCATTGTTGATGAGATAGTCGATCCGGCCGAACGCCTTCAAAGTCTCGTCGACGGCGCGCTTGAGCGAGTCAAAATCGGCGACATCGATTCCGGCGAGCGTGCGCACCCGCCGCTCGACGCCCGCAAAGCCCACATCCTCGAGCTCCGAGACGATCCGGGCGCGGGCAACCGCCAGCTCGCTCTCGCGCCGCGCCACCATCATCACCTTGCCCCCGGCAAGCGCGAGCAGGCGCGCGACCTGGCCGCCGATCCCGGCCGAGCCGCCGGTGATGAGCGCGACCTTGCCGAGGTGGAGGCCGGTGATGTTCTCGGAGAAGCCTGGCATCGCCTTGCGCGAGCCGGTCGCCTCGCCGATACTCTCGGGCACATAGAGCGTGACTTCGCGGATGCGGTTCTCCTTCAGGAGAACCCGCGCGGCATGGCCGGCGGCGAAGCGGAGATTCTCGGCCTCGCTGTTGGAGAAGCGGACGATCTGGTTGCCCCATTCGGCCTGCCGCCTGCGGCCGTATTTCACGTCAAGCTCGGATTCGTCGCGCCACACCCGGATGAGCTGCTCGAGACCTGCGCGCAGCATGTTGGCGAGGATGTCGCCGCGGCCGTCGGTCGGGTTGGAGAGGAAGACGAACCGCGGATCCTGCACCAGATTGTCGTGCAGCTTCCAGTAGCGGCTGAGTGTGCGGGCGATCGCGATCGCGCCCAGAAGCTCGACATCCATGAAGGCGGTCACATCCTCGTCGCTTGCGTCGACGACGGTGCCGGCAAGGGCACCCGGCCCCCTGGCCGGCATGATGAGCGCCGAGGTGATTGGCAGCGTCTCCGCCGTGAAGTCGGCGAGCGCCCTTTCCATGCCGGGAAGGTCGGTGCGGTTGAAGCGGACGATCGACAGCCGGTCGGTCGCATTCTCGGCCCGCGCCCGGGCCTGGGCAAGCGCCACATCAGCCTGGCGCGAGAGGCCCAGCAGGACATGGGCGCCAGCTGCCACCTGGACCTTCGCGATTTCGAGCGCATCCTCCCACTGCTCGCCGCCTGCGATCAGGACGGCAAGGCCGGTGCCGTCCATCGACCGCATGGTCGGCCGCGCCAGCCAGGTGGAGCGGCTCTCCTTGCGCACGGTCATCCCGTGGGTCACCTCGATGTCGTGGCCGTTCAGTGCCGCACTGTCGTCCGAGCCGAGGAAGACGATGGTGGCAGCGACATCGGCAGGCGTCGGGAAGGCCTTTTCCCCGTCTGCGCGGGCAAGGTCGCGGTTGAGCGACATCATGTCGGAGAATTGCCTGGCGGTCGTGCCGGCCGGGTCGCCGCGCATCCTGTCCATTGCCGCGAACACCGTGCGGATCCGGTCGCTCTCGATCGGGCCGGGATAGACGAGATTGACCCGGATCCCCTTCGGCCCGAGCTCGAGGCTGAGCTCGCGCGAGAGCGCATTCATGGCCGCCTTGGGCACCACATAGGCGGTGCGCCCGAAATAGGGCGTGCGCGAGAAGATGGTCGAGACGTTGATGATGCTGCCGCCTGCGGCCATGTGCGGAGCGCAGGCCCGCGCCATGTTCCAGGCAACGCCGAGGATGTTGCGCATCGCGGCCGGCACGGTTTCATCGTCGGTGAGGCCACGGGCCTTGAGGGCTGCGAGCTCGTCGGCCGTGATCGGCACATTCTCGAGCGGCTGCTTGGGGCCTGCCGAGCCGGCGTTGTTGACGAGAATGTCGATCCGCCCGAAGCGGGCCACCACCTCGGCGACCCCGGCCCTGACCGAATCCGGGTCGGCCCCGTCGAGCACGACGGTCGCGACCTGGTCGGGGTGGGCGCCGGTGGCCTCGAGAACGGCTGCGCGCGCCGCCTCGATCCGCTCGCGGGTGCGCCCCGTCATCACCACGATCGCGCCCTCGCGCAGATACTGGCGGGTGATCTCGCCGCCGATGTTGCCGGCAGCGCCAGTCACGATCGCGACCTTGCCGGCGAGCCGACCGGTGAGCGCCGGCATCGGGCCGGGCTTCCTTGAAGGGCGCTTGCGCGTCGCAGCCATGGTCGTCATCCCCGTCTCCCCCTGGTCAGGCTTGCCCGGGCGTGACGCCCGCCGCCCACAGTTCGAAAAGCTCGTCCCGGCTGCGCAGGCCCAGCGCCGGGAGCGCATGGTTGACGACATAGGTCGCCCCGGTGTGGCGATTCTCCCACATCGCCTGGTGGGCCTCGGGCAGGCCGTTCCATGGCACGACCGTCGGCACGGTCACATCGAGGAGGCCGGCGGCAATCATGTCATTCATCCGGACCACCTCATGGGCGTTGCACAGGTGGGTGCCGAGGATGGAGGCGGTCGGCATCAGGATCCGGCGCTGCCTGGTCCACACCTGCGGGGCGTAGAAGGTGAACCGCCGGCCCGCCAGATCCTCGGTGTAGAGCACCCGGCCCTGGAACGGCTTGACGAGGCTGGTCGAGACCCCGAGCGAATCCTGGTGCGCCCGCTCGAACACGAGGTCGGGGCTGCCGCGCGGGTT
>CALLWN010000023.1 GCA_938016505.1 uncultured Sphingomonadaceae bacterium | reverse complement strand
ACTGAGCGGTCTCTTCTGCCTCTTGCGGCCGGCGACCTCGTGGTGACGGCAACCCGTCTCGACCCTGCCGCGCGCTATCCCGTCGGCGGCGGCGCCATCCGCCAGCTTGGCGCCGACGCCAGCCACAAGGCAGAGGCAGTGACCATTGCCCGAGGGCTGGTTGCCGGACTTGCCCTGCTCGCCGACGGCTCGCTCGTCGCGCTCGACCCGCAGGCACGCCATGTCGCCCGGTTCGGCGCCGACGGCCGCCGGCTGCCCGACCCGGACCTCGGCGGCCACCCGTTCGGCTCGCTCATCGCGCTTCCGGGCGGCGACCTGCTGTTCGGGGAGCATTTCTGCGGCACGGCAGGCCCCTTTGCCGGTGGAGGCAGGGTCCATCGCTTCTCGGCTTCCCTTGAACCTGTCCGAACCTACGGCACTGCGACCAACGGCGGCGTCAGCGGATTTCTCGGGGTGACCCACATGGCGCTTGCGCCCGACGGGACGACCCTGTTCCACCTGTCTGAGACCGGGCCGCACGTCTACGGCCACGACCTCGAAGCGGACACGCGGCTTGGACCGGTGTTCACTGCGACGGCGCCGCCCGCCATGCTGTTCGGGCTGGCCATGCTTCCAGGTGGGGACCTGCTGGTGGCCGATGGCGGTGGCCTGCTGCGGCTTGCGGGTGGCCGCGGGGGGTTCCGGCCTGTGGCGCGGATCACACTTCCGCCGCCTTCCCGAGGGCGGCCGGGCTGGGCCAATGTGGTGGTCCGGCCGCACGGCGCGGGCGTGTTCGTGCTCGACTTTCTGGGCGGTCGCCTTGCCGATCTTGCGCCCGGAAGCCTCGAGGTCAGGCGCACCGTCGACCTTGGCCTTGCGTCGGCCCTTGCATCCCTCGTGGAGGTCCCATGATCATCAACCAGTGGTACGTCGCAGCGGACTCGAGCGAAGTCTCGGCGGGCGCGCCGCGAAAGGTCCGCATGTGCGGCCTCGACTTCACCCTGTTCCGAGACCAGGCTGGCCGCGCCCACTGCATTTCCGATGTCTGCGTGCACCGCGGGGCTTCGCTCGGCGAGGGCCGGATGGAGAGGGGCTGCGTGGAATGCCCCTACCATGGCTGGCAGTTCGACGGCGCCGGCAATGTCGTGCGAATCCCCTCGCTGCCGGCGGAAACGCCGATCCCGAAACGCGCCAGGGTCGACAGCTACCCGGTTCAGGAGCGCTATGGCTGGGTCTGGGTGTTCCTCGGCGATCGTCCCGAGGCCGAGCGCCCCCCGCTCCCCGACTTTCCCGAATATGACGACCACGCCAACTGGCGAACGATCAGGGGCGACTGGCACTGGCGCGCCAACTACGCCCGGATCGTCGAGAACGGGCTCGACTTCAGCCACGCACCCTTTGTCCACCCGAGCTTCGGGGACCGCGACCGCGCCGAGATTCATGATTTCGAAATCGAGCAGGATGAATGGTCGGCACGCGCCAGGGTCACCTACATCCCGCCGCTGCCGCGCGGCATCTGGAAGCTGATGCGAAAGGAGCGCACCCCGGTGCAGGCCCAGCCCGGCTTCCATCTCTCCGGTGCGACCATGCGGCTCGATGTGTGGCTCACCAGCAAGTGGCACATGGTCATCTTCGACGTGAATACACCGGTTGACGAGACCACCACCGTGACGCGCTGGATCATGGCACGCAACTTCTTCCGCTCGCCGCTGTTCGACCGCGACTCCCGCAAGCGCACCCTGAAGATCTTCCGGCAGGACACGGCCATCGTCGAGAAGATCTGCCCCGAGATCGTGCCGACCGACCTGCGCGAGGAGCTTTCGGTCAAGTCCGATGGCCTGATGAACGCCTTCCGCCAACGTCGCCGCGCGCTGATCGAACGCGGCTGGGCGATCGATGTCGACATGCTGCGGCACCACATCGACGGCAAGCGCGCGCTCGTCATCCCGTCGCCGGCGCGCCGCGAATCCGGAGGGCGGAACTTCGTGCTGAAGACCGTCCCGCTCATTCCCCCGGCAGCGCCCGAGATGCCTCTGCAGTCAGCGGCGCAATGAGTGCTCGCCCCGCAGGAGCTGCGGGGCAGCGCGGCCTGCCTGCCCTGTTCCTCACCGTCTTTATCGCTCTCATGGGCTTCGGCGTGGTGCTTCCGGTCTTCCCCTTCTGGGGCCGGGCGCTTGGTGCGGAGCCAGCCGCCATCACGGTTGCACTCGGCGCCTATTCGCTTGGCCAGTTCCTCGGGGCCCCGCTGTGGGGGCGCCTCTCCGACCGGCTTGGCAGGCGCCCTGCCCTCCTCGCCTCGCTCGCCGGCGGCGCGCTCTCCTATCTCTGGATGGCAGTTGCCACCGATATCTGGTCCCTGGGCGGGGCACGCCTGCTCGGTGGGCTGATGGCCGGCAACATCGCCATCGCCTTCGCCTATGCCGGCGACATCACCACCGCCGAGGCCAGGCCCCGCGCCATGGGGCTGCTCGGTGCGGCCTTCGGTCTTGGCTTCATCTTCGGGCCTGCGATCGGCGGCCTCGTCGCCGGCACGTCGCCGGGAGCAGCCGAGTTCGCCCGGGTCGCGCTGACCGCCGCAGCCATCACGGCTGCTGGCGCACTCCTCGTCGCCTTGAGGCTGCCTGAAAGCCTGCCGCCGGGGCGGCGGGCGGATGCGCGGGCAGCCGGACAAGGCCCATCGGCACGCGCCGTGCTGGCCGCCAAGCCGGCAGTGGCCGCGCTCATGGTGATGGCGCTGCTCGTCATCGGCTCGGCAGCGATGATGGAGACGACCTTCGCGCTCTTTGCCGATGACCAGTTGCGCTGGTCGCCGCGCGATGTCGGTCTTGCCTTCGGTTTCATCGGGATCGTCTCGGCGCTGCTGCAGGCCGGCGGC
>CALLWN010000022.1 GCA_938016505.1 uncultured Sphingomonadaceae bacterium | reverse complement strand
CTTTATGGTCCATCGATTCGGAAATACACACGGAAATACCGGCCAAACAACAAGATCAGCGGTGTCATCCGCCGCCACCCGGGGAGCCGGGAACCCGACGGAGTCCTCGAGGAGGTCGCCTTTTCCGGATTCGATCCGCGTCCTCTCCGCAACCGTCGCCCGCACGGCCCGCGGCCCGGGCCGCATCATCGGCCCCGATCAGCGCGTCGATGTCCCGACCGCCCTCAAGGCAATGACGGTCCGGCCCGCCTTCCAGGTCTTCGAGGAGGGCAAGAAGGGCAGCCTCGAACCCGGCAAGCTCGTCGATTTCCTGCTCCTCTCCGCCGGCCCGACCACGGTCCCGCCGGAACGGCTTGAGCGCCCGCGCATCGAGCAAGGGGTGAAGGAGGGCGCCAGCATCATCCGCCGCACCGCCACCGCCGCAGACGCTCCCGGCCCCGACATGGGCCCGATGCCTGCCGCAACCGCCGGCCATGCCGGCGCGCCGGCCGACGGTTGTGCCGACGATCTCTGTGCCCGCGATCTCCCGTTCGCGCTTGCCGCAGCGATCGCGGCCGCGCCAGCGCGCGAGCCCTGCGCCGGGCCGGCACGGCCCGCCGGGCCTACAGCGGCTTGATCGCGCTGAACGGCGTGTCCTTGTCGCCCCTCAGATCACCGGGCAGCCCCAGCACCCGCTCGGCGATGATGTTCCGCAGGATCTCGTCGGTGCCGCCGGCGATCCGCAAGCCCGCCGCCCACATGTAGCTCCCCTGCAGCCGCTCGAGGTCCGACCCCGGCGTCACCGCAAGGCCCGATCCCTCGGCAAGGTCGAGCGCGAACGCCGCCATGTCCTGCATGGTCTTGGCCACCACCACCTTGGCGATCGACTGCTCCGGGCCCGGAATGGCACCCTTGGAGAGCGCCGAGAGCGCCCGCATCTGGGTCAGCTTCACCCCCTCGTCGGCAATGTAGGTGTCGGCGATCCGCTGGCGCACGTCGGCACGCTCGAGCGCCGGCCCGGTGTCGGTCTCGATCCCCTTGGCCACCTCCATCAGCGTCCGGTAGCCCGGTGCGTGGCGCGGCTTGCCGCCAACCGCCAGCCGCTCGTGCATGAGGGTGGTGAGCGAGACCTTCCAGCCATCGCCCACTGCGCCGAGCCGGTGCGAATCCGGGATGCGCACGTCGGTGAAGAACACCTCGTTGAAGTCGGAGGAGCCCGACATCTGGCGGATCGGCCGCACCTCCACGCCCGGCGCCTTCATGTCGACGATGAACATGGTGAGGCCCTTGTGCTTGGGCGCGTCGAAATCGGTCCGCGTCACCACGATCCCGAAGTCGGAGCGATGGGCGAAGCTGGTCCACACCTTCTGCCCGTTCACCACCCAGTCATCGCCGTCGCGCACCGCCCGGGTGCGGATCGAGGCGAGGTCCGAGCCGGCGACCGGCTCGGAGAAGAGCTGGCACCACACCTCCTCGCCCCGCAGCGCCTTCGGCACATAGCGCGCGATCACCTCGGGCGAGCCGTGGGTGAAGACCGTCGGGATGCACATGCCAAGCCCGATCGCATAAAGCCCGGTCGGCACGAAGGTCCGGCTTTCCTCCTGGTTGAAGATGATCTGGTGCATGGGCGAAAGCCCCTGCCCGCCCACCTCCTTCGGCCAGGTCAGGCCGACATAGCCGGCGTCATGCTTCTTCGCCTGCCATGCCTTCGATCGGGCGACGAACTCGTCGAGCCCCCACGGCTTCGCGGGCGGCTCAAGATATTCGCCGGCGTTCGCCTCGATCCAGGCGCGGACCCTGGCGCGATATTCGGCTTCGGCGGGGGTGTCGTTGAAATCCATCGTCCTGTCCTCTTGCCTCCGGCGGGCAGGGGGCCGCGCCCCCAGGCCCACTCATGCCGCCGCCCGGTTCCTCAGCTCCAGCGCCCGCACCAGCCGGTCGGCCCAGTGGGCGCGGCTGCCGAGCGCGCCGGCGATCTGGCGGGCGCGCCGGTAGAAGAACTGGCAGTCATGCTCCCAGGTGAAGCCGATGCCGCCGTGGAGCTGCACCGCCTCCTCGGCCGTGAAGCGCAACGCATCGAGGCTGGCAACGCGCGCTGCTGACGCAGCCTGGCCCAGCTCCGGCGCCTCCGCGCCCCAGGCCCAGCAGCCGTGCATCGCGTGCGCCCGGGCCAGCTCGCCCTTGATGTACATGTCGGCGAGCTTGTGCTTGACCGCCTGGTAGCGGCCGATCCGCAAGCCGAAGGCCGAGCGCTCCTTGGCGTAGGCGAGCGTCATCTCCATCGCCGCCGCTGCAGTCCCCAGCGCCTCCCAGGCGTGGAGCACGGCAAGCCGCTCGGAAACCGTCACCCAGTCGCCGGCAGTCCCCAGCGGCTCGGCGCCAGCACCGGCGAATTCGAGCCGCGCCGCGCGGCGGACGAGATCGAGCGTCTCGGCCGGCGCAACCGTCACGCCGGGCCCCTGCAGCGGCGCCAGCGCCATCGCCGGGCCATCGGGCGTTGCCACCGTCACCACCGCGACCGTCGCTGCAAGCCCGTCGGCCACCGGCGCCTTCACCCCCGTCAGGGCGCCAGCCTCGAGCCGTGTCCCGGGCATCTGCGCCGGCGATTTCGCCCCTTCCGCCCAGGCGAGGCAGCCGACCGCCTCGCCGCTCGCAAGCTTCGGCAACCACGCCGCCTGCTGCGCCTCCGAGCCCGCGACCAGCAGCGCCTCGATCACCGCCATGGTCGACAGCAGCGGCACCGGGGCAAGGCTGCGCCCCACTTCCTCGGCGAGCACGCAGGCCTCGTCGGCGCCGAGCCCGAGGCCGCCATGGGCTTCCGGCACCCGGGCCGCCGGCCAGCCTTGTTCGACCACCTTGGCCCACAGGTCGGCGTCGAACGGCGCGTCGCCGTCCATCGCCTTCCGCGCAACCGCCGGCCCCGCCTCGGCCGAGAGGAACTTGCGCGCCGCCTCGCGCAGCGTCTTGGCGTCGTCCGAAAGGTCGAAATCCATGGATCCTCCTCGGCAGCGGCCTAGAAGCCCGCGGCCGCCCGTGCCCCTCCCGATAGCGGGAGGGCGCTCAGCCCCGCAAGGGCCGCTCGCGATACCATTTGGTGATCACATACTTGACGCCGCGATAGACCTTCATGCCGGCGTGGAGCGTCTCGAAATTGGGCCTGCCCCGGCTGTCGAGGTTGTGCCAGGCCAGCAGCTTCCCCGTCTCGGGCTGGATCGTCTTGTTGATCCGCCTGAACCGGGTCGCGCCGCCTTCCTCCGGCACGTTCAGATAAACCATCAGCGTCCAGCTGCGCTGCCCCCCCACCCGGCAATAGCGGTCATAGTCGGGCCCGTCGGGCTCGAAATAGTCGGTGTGCCAGCGAAACTCCTGCCCCACCGCGTAGCGCTGGCCCTGGATCTGCTCGCCATGGCTTGCCGGCTGGCCCGCGATCGCATCGAGCATGGCATCCACCCGGGCGACCAGCGGGTCGGAGGGGTCGAGCATGCAGGTCTCCGAGGTCCGGTAGAGCGGGTCGCCGTTCGAATCGGCAACGGTCGAGGGCCTGCGGTCGGCCTCGATCCGGTCGATGAGCGCCGCACAGGTCGAGGCATCGAGAAACCGCTTCCGGATATGGAGGGTGAGGCGACGGTCCGGCACCTTCTGGCACCCCGCAAACGGCGCCACCACCCCCGTCTCCACCCCCGTCTCCACGCCCGTCCCCACTGGCCGCGCCGCGTCAGTCGCCACCGCCACCCCCATCGCCATCGCTCCAGCCGCCGCTCGCCCCGCCGCCGCCGAAGCTGCCGCCCCCGCCGGCGAAGCCGCCGCCGCCGGGGAAGCCGCCACTGCCACCTCCCGCGTCGCCGTCGCCACCCGAACCGTCCCGCCGCCGTCCGCCGCGCTCCATCAGCGCCCTGCCGTGCCGCTCGGCCGACCGCACCGCCAGCACCAGCAGCAAGCCGCCAATGGCACTGAGCAGCAGCCCGAACGGCAGGGTCCCGGCCCCGACCATCGGCAGCACCAGCCCGGCCACCGCGAGCACGGCACTGCCTCCGGAAACGTCGAGCGTGCGCTCCGCCATGGCCCTACCCTAGCAGACGCTGCCCTCAGCTGTCTCCCGCCTTGCCCTTCCCGAACCGGCGCAGCGCCAGCCACAGCGCGCCCGCGGCCGCCACCAGCGCGCCAAGCCCGGTCAGCAGGGAGGTGAGCGAGCCCGTGGTCTCGGTCATCGCCTTCACCGCCTGGTCGGTCGACTTCGCCGTCTCCTCGATCGCGGCAGCGCCGGCAACATAGACCTCGACCGTGCGCGAATCGGTGAAGGGGCGGCCGCGCGGCGCGAAGCTGCCGTCGGGCCGGCGGGTCATCACCCGGGTGCGGATGGTCAGGTCATGGCGGCCCCGCTCCACGGCGGTCACCGTCCAGCGCCACAGCGCCTCGTCGCTCGCGTACAGGTCCTGGAGCGCAGGTGTCGCCGGGTCGATCTCGACCGCAAGCCCCGGGCCGGGGATGAGGCTCGCCTCGATGAACCGCCCGACCGCCGGCGCGAACCGCCCCTCCTTCCCCGGGACGCCTTCCAGCGCGCGCGATGGCGCGTCGCTGTCGGCGGTGCGCGAGACGAGGAGGGTCACGCTCGTCTGCTCGCCCTTCCTCATCCGCTCGGGCGTCCTGAAGGCGCCGGTCCCGCGCGCGACATTGCCCAGCGTCGCGCACGCCTCCGCCGGCATCCGCTCCTCGACAAGGTCGCA
>CALLWN010000021.1 GCA_938016505.1 uncultured Sphingomonadaceae bacterium | reverse complement strand
CCCGCCGCCACCGGCGAAGCCGTCTGACCCCGGCCGACGGCGCCACTGCAGCAGGCGGCGCCACCGCAACGGGCGGCGTCACCGCAACGGGCGGCGTCACCGTTGCGGGCGGGGTCATCACGGGCAGCGTCCACCGCTTCCCGGCGCGCGTCTACTTCGAAGACACCGACCTCTCGGGCATCGTCTACCACGCCAACTACCTCCGCTTCATGGAGCGCGCCCGCTCCGACCTGCTGCGCGGGCTCGGCATCGACCAGCGCGCCGCCTTCGCCGCAGGGGAGGGCGTCTACGCGGTCGCCGACATGGCGCTGCGCTTCGTCGCGCCAGCCCGGCTCGATGACGATCTCCTGGTCGAGACCCGCTGCCTCGAGGTGGGGGCCGCAACCGTCACCATGCGCCAGCGCATCCTGCGCGGGCCCGACCTTCTCGTCGATGCGACTGTCCGCGCTGCCTTCCTGTCGCCGGCCGGCCGCCCGCGCCGCCAGCCGGCCGACTGGGTCGCCCGCTATCGCGCCTTGAGCCGCGCCGTTCAGACGGCATAAAGAGCAGCCGCAACAGGAGCGCTGCCGGCCCCGTGAAGTGGCAGGCCGGCTGCGACAACCGGAAAGGCAGGCGTGGACAAGCTGATAGCCCCGGCGACCGACATGTCGCCGCTCGCGCTCTTTCTCGAGGCGGACATCGTCGTGAAGCTGGTCATGCTCGGCCTCTTCGCCGCCTCGGTCTGGTCGTGGGCGATCATCATCGAGCGGTCCCGCCTGCTCGCCCGCCTGAAGCGCGAGATCGCCAGCTTCGAGGCCCGCTTCTGGAACGCGAAAACCCTCGACGACATCGGCGGCGGCCGCGGCGACCATCCGGCCGCCGTCCTGTTTCGCGCCGGCATGGACGAGTGGAAGGCCTCGACCGACGGCCGCACCGTCATCGACCGCGAGGGCGTGCGCGCCAGGCTCGCAAGCGTCATGGCGGCTGCGATCGACCGCTCCGTCTCCGACCTCTCCGATCGCTTGAGCGTCCTTGCGACCATCGGCGCGGTCGCCCCCTTCGTCGGCCTGTTCGGCACGGTGTGGGGCATCATGCGCGCCTTCACCGCCATCGGCGCCACCCAGAACACCAGCCTCGCCGTCGTCGCCCCCGGCATCGCCGAGGCGCTGTTCGCAACCGCCATCGGCCTCTTCGCCGCCATTCCCGCAGTCATCGGCTACAACCGCCTGCTCCACCTCATCTCCCGCCTCGAGGATCGGCTCGCCGCCTTCTCGGCCGCCTTCCACGCCATGCTCTCGCGCGAGCTCGACCAGGAGGGCGGCAGCTGATGGCGATGGGCATGGCCGGTGGTGCAGCCAGTGGCGGCCGGCGCCGCCGCCGCGCCCCCATGTCCGAGATCAACGTGACCCCGATGGTCGACGTGATGCTCGTGCTCCTCATCATCTTCATGGTCGCAGCCCCCCTCCTCGTCACCGGCACTGCGGTCGATCTCCCCGAAACTTCCGCCAAAGCGCTTCCGGCCGACGAGGAACCGCTCGCCATCACGCTCGCGCGCGACGGCACCCGCCAGATCGGGGAAGAGGCACTGGCCCCCGATGCCGTCGCCGCCCGTCTCGCCGCCATCCGCGCGGCGCGCGGCGGCGGCGTCCGGGTCGTCATCCGCGCCGATGCGGCCATCCCCTATGGCGAGGTCGCGAGCCTTCTCGCCGACGTGACCCAGGCCGGCTTCACCCGCGTCGCCCTTGTCAACCGGCCGCGCGCCGAGCCGCGGGACCGGCCATGACCGAGGTCCGGCATGACCGGGCTCCGGCCATGACCGAGGGCCGCGCGCTCGCCATCGCCGCCGCCGCCCACCTCGCGCTCATCGCTGCGCTCTCGCTCGCCATCCATCGCACCCCTCCCCCCTTCGCCCCGGGCGACATCACGCCGGTCGAGTTCGTCGACATCGGCGCCGTCACCACTTCGCCGAGCCCCGCACCGCCCGCCCCGGCACCGGCGCCGCCATCCCCCGCGCCCGACCCCGTTGAGGCGGCCCCGCCCGAGCCCCTGCCCGTGGCCCCGGCACCCGCACCCCTGCCGCAACCCGCACAGCCGCGCGACACCACCGCCCAGGATGCCATCCCCCAGGAGCCGCCCCGACCCGTGCCCCGCCCGGCGCCCGCGCCCCCGGCCCCCCAGCCGTTCGACCCCGGCGCGCTCGAGGCCCTCATCGACCGCGCCGCACCGCGCGCTGCCCGCCGCCCCCCGCCCGGCACCGAGGCGCAGGGCCGCGGCGCCGCACCCGGCGCGCCCGGGCCACAGGCGCTTGCCACGCTCGAGGCCGCCATCCGCGCCCAGATCGCACCCTGCTGGAACCCGCCCGTCGGCGGAGCGGACGTCCGGGCGATGACGGTTGTCCTCAGAATCCGTCTCAACCGCGATGGCTCGCTCGCCGCCCCGCCCGAGTTCGTGAGCCAGACCGGCGCGACCGAGGCCAACGCGTCCTACGCCCGCGCCTTCGTCGAAACCGCGCGGCGCGCGGTGCTGCGCTGCAGCCCGCTCGATCTCCCCACCGCCCTCTACCCTCAGTGGCGCGAGTTCGAGCTCAACTTCGACCCGAGGGTGATGACCTGATGCCGACCACAGCCCGCGTCCGACGCCTCCTCGCCGCGCTCCTCGCGCTTGCCGCAGCACCCGCCGCCGCCCAGCTCCGGGTCGACATCACCGAGGGGCTCGCCGCCCCCATGCCCGTCGCGGTCCCGGTCTTCCCGACCCCCACCGTCACGCCCACACCCGCCGGCGACACCGCCACCATCGGCGAGGCGGTCGCGCGGATCATCACCGCCAACCTCCAGGGCTCCGGCCTGTTCCGCCCGATCGACCGCGCCGCGCTGCCGCGCCCCACCCATGCCGAGATCCTGAAGCCCGCCTTCTTCGCCTACCGCACGCTCGCCGCCCAGGCCCTCGTCTCCGGCTTCGTGACCGCCAACGCCGATGGCACGCTCACCGTCGGCTGCTACCTCCACGACGTCTTCTCGGAAGAGGAGCTGGCCCGCCAGGGCTTCACCGTGCCGGTCGCCGGCTGGCGCCGCGCCGCCCACAAGTGCAGCGACATGGTCTACACCCGCTTGACCGGCGAGGCCGGCTATTTCGACACCCGCATCGTCTACGTCTCCGAGACCGGCCCGCGCACCAGTCGCATCAAGCGGCTCGCCATCATGGACCAGGATGGCGCCAACCACCGCTTCCTCACCAGCGGCCAGAACATCGTGCTCACCCCCCGCTTCGCCCCCAGCCAGCAGACCATCAGCTACATGAGCTTCGAGGGCAACCGCCCCCGGGTCTGGCTCTACACCCTCGGCTCGGGCCGCCAGGAAGCCGTCGGCACCTTCCAGTCGATGACCTTTGCGCCATCCTTCTCCCCCGATGGCAGCCGCCTCCTCCTCTCGGTCATGGCGTCCGGCAATGCCGACATCCAGGCGGTCGATCTCGCCAGCAGGCGCATCACCCGTCTCACCAGCGCGAGCGCCATCGACACCTCGCCCAGCATGAGCCCCGATGGCCGCCGCATCGTCTTCGAGAGCGATCGCGGCGGCACCCAGCAGCTCTACGTCATGAACGCCGACGGCAGCGGCGTCACCCGCATCAGCTTCGGCGAGGGGCGTGCCGCAAGCCCGGCCTGGAGCCCGCGCGGCGACCTCATCGCCTTCGTCCGCATCCGCGGCGGCCAGTTCCGAATCGCCGTCATCCGCCCCGACGGCACCGGCGAACGGGTGCTGACCGACGGCTGGCAGGACGAGAACCCGAGCTGGTCGCCCAACGGCCGGGTCATCGTCTTCACCCGCACCGAGCGCGGTGGCCGCTCGACCCTGCGCTCGGTCGATCTCACCGGCCGCAACGAGCGCGCCATCCCCACCCCGCTCGAGGCCAGCGACCCGTCGTGGAGCTCGCTGCTGCCCTAGCCCGGCCGCAGTCTCGTCGGGCGCGCGTTCTTCATTTTCGGTGCAGCAAATCCCCTGTAGAGCAGCAGAGTCAGGGTGCGCGGCCGGCGCCGGGCACTGCAAGGGGAGTCTCCAGATGTCACGCCAGATCGCCCTCGCCCTCGTGTCCGCTGCCCTCCTCGTCTCGGCCTGCGCGAAGAAGCGCGAATCGCTCCCGCCGCCGCCGCCGCCGCCGGCCACCCCCATCCCCCTGCCCGAGCCGGCCGCCCCGCCGCCGCCTGCCGTCGGCACCACTGCCATCCCCGGCAGCATGGCCGATTTCCTCGCCCGGGCCGGATCGGACCGGGTCTTCTTCGCGCTCGACCGCTACGACCTCGACAGCGACGCCCGCCTGACGCTCGACCGCCAGGCGGCCTGGCTGCGCCAATATCCCGCGGTCCGCGCAACGATCGAGGGCCACGCCGACGAGCGGGGAACGCGCGAATACAATCTCGCGCTCGGCGAGCGCCGCGCCAACGCCGCCCGCAACTACCTCGCAGCCCAGGGCGTCGCCGCCTCGCGGATGACGGTGATCAGCTACGGCAAGGAGCGCCCGGCGGTCGAAGGCTCGAACGAGGAGGCCTGGGCGCAGAACCGCCGCGCCGTCACCGTCCTCGTCTCGGGCATGGCGAACTGAGCCTCGGCACACCTGGGCAGACGGCGACAAGCTGACTGGATTCGTCGGATTTTCCCTCCGCCCCGCTTCCCTCGCGCCGGCGCGCTGGCTATAGGCAGGGCGGAGCCGATCCCCGAGGAGACAGCATGAGCGTTCGCCCCTGGCGCGACATCGTCCGGCGCAAGAGCCGGCAGATCATGGTGGGCCGCGTGCCCGTCGGCGGCGACGCGCCGATCGCGGTCCAGACCATGACCAACACGCCCACCGAGGACGCGAAGGCGACGATCGACCAGATCCGCCGCTGCGAGGAGGTCGGCGCCGACATCATCCGCGTCTCCTGCCCGACCGAGGAGGCGACCGCCGCGATGCCGCTCATCACCAGGGCGGCCCGGGTCCCCATCGTCGCCGACATCCATTTCCACTACCGTCGCGCGCTCGAGGCCGCCGATGCCGGCGCCGCCTGCCTGCGGATCAACCCCGGCAACATCGGTTCGATGGAGCGCGTGAAGGAAGTGGTCCGCGCGGCACGCGCCAATGGCTGCTCGATCCGCATCGGGGTCAACGCCGGCAGCCTCGAGAAGCATCTGCTCGAGAAATATGGCGAGCCCTGCCCCGAAGCCCTGGTCGAAAGCGCGCTCGAGCATGCCAAGCTTCTCGAAGACGCCGACTTCCACGAATTCAAGATCAGCGTGAAGGCGTCCGACGTCTTCCTCGCGGTTGCCGCCTACAACGAGCTTGCCGCCCGCACCGACTATCCGCTGCATCTGGGCATCACCGAGGCCGGCGGCCTCATCGGCGGCACCGTCAAGTCGTCGATCGGGCTTGGCATGCTGCTGTGGTCGGGCGTTGGCGACACCATCCGGGTCTCGCTCTCGGCCGAGCCCGAGGAGGAAGTGAAGGTCGGCTTCCACATCCTGAAGGCTCTCGGCATCCGCGCCCGCGGCGTCCGGATCGTCTCCTGCCCGTCCTGCGCCCGCCAGGGCTTCGACGTCATCCGCACCGTCGAGACTCTGGAAGCCCGCCTCGCCCACATCACCACCCCGCTCTCGCTCTCGGTGCTCGGCTGCGTGGTCAACGGCCCCGGCGAAGCCCGCGAGACCGACATCGGCCTGACCGGCGGCGGCAACGGCCGCCACATGGTCTATCTCTCCGGCGTGACCGACCACCATGTGACCGACGAGCGGATCATCGACCACATCGTCGAGCTCGTCGAGAAGAAGGCCGCCGAGATCGACGCCATCAACGCCGAGGCCGCACTCCGGGCAGCCGAGTAGCGCGCGCGCCGCGCCCGCCACCGCGCGGGAGACGCGGCCTCGGGCCCGGGTCCGTCACCCCGTCCGCACATTCCGCACCGTCAGTTGACGCGCTTGAAGTCCGGAAGCGCCCAGCTCTTGTCGTAATAGGCCTCGGTCGGGCCATACCAGCGGAAATAGGCAAACCAGGCCCGGCCCGGCACGGTCTGGATCCAGTTGCTCTCGAACCCGGCCGGCGCGCTGGGGCCGAAATGGAGATCGACCGACCCATCGGCGTTCATCTTCAGCCGGTTGACCTTCGGGTTGATCTCGGCGCGCCGCTGCGGTGCTTCGATGAGCGCGCGGGTCTCGCTGTCATAGACTGTGAGCGCCCAGAAATCGGCGACCGGCACATTGGCCGGAACCCTCAGCCGGTAGCTGTTCTCGCCCTTCAGCCAATCGCCCGCCCCGTCGAGGTAGGCCGCAGCATATTTCTGGCCGAAGCCGGGCGGAAAGTCCCGCGGATCCCAGGCGAACTGGGCGCCATTGGCCTGGTAGAAGCCGATCATGCGGGCGGTGACATAGCTGAAGTTCGGGCCCTCCTGCGTCATCGAGGGCATCAGCTGGATGTTCTCCCAGCGGGTGCCG
>CALLWN010000020.1 GCA_938016505.1 uncultured Sphingomonadaceae bacterium | reverse complement strand
GGTTGCCGTCTATGCGCTCTACACCTGGAAGGTGACGGCGTGGCGCACCGCGCTGCGGCGCAAGTCGATCGAGCTCGACGGCGAGACCTCGGGGCGGGCGGTCGACAGCCTGCTCAACTTCGAAACCGTCAAATATTTCAACGCCGAGGAGCGGGAAGCGGAGAGCTATGCGAGGGTGAGCCGGGCCTATGCCGATGCTGCGCTGAGGACCGAGAACTCGCTTGCCGTGCTCAACATCGGCCAGTCCGCCATCACCTCGCTGATGCTGGGCGGCGCGATGGCGTGGACTGTCGTCGGCTGGCGCGACGGGCGCTTTTCACCGGGCGACGTGATCCTCGTCCAGGCGCTGCTGCTCCAGCTGTTCCGGCCGCTCGACATTCTCGGCATGGTCTATCGCGAAGTGAAGCAGGGGCTCATCGACATGGCGGCGATGTTCCGGCTGCTCGACACGCCGGCGGAGGTGACCGATGCGCCCGGCGCCCCTGCCCTTCGGGTGACACGCGGCCATGTCGTGTTCGAGGCGGTCCGCTTCGGCTACGATCCGGCCCGGCCGATTCTCAAGGGGATTGCGTTCGAGGCGCCGCCGGGAAGCCGGATCGCGATCGTCGGCCCTTCGGGTGCGGGCAAGTCGACGCTCGCCCGGCTGCTGTTCCGCTTCTACGACGTGACGGGCGGGGCGATCCGGATCGACGGGCAGGACATCCGCGCGGTGACACAGGAAAGCCTCCGGCGGGCGATCGGGATCGTGCCGCAGGACACGGTGCTGTTCAACGACACGCTCGGGTACAACATCGCCTATGGCAGGGCTGGCGCGACACCGGCCGAGATCGACGCGGCGGTGCGGGCCGCGCAGCTCGACGGGCTGGTGCGGAAGCTGCCAGACGGGCTTGCGACCCGGGTGGGCGAGCGCGGCCTGAAGCTCTCGGGCGGGGAGAAGCAGCGGGTGGCGATTGCGCGGACGATCCTCAAGGATCCGCCGATCCTCATCCTCGACGAGGCGACGAGCGCGCTCGACAGCGCGACCGAGGCGGAGATTGGCGAGGCGCTGCTGGCGGCGGGCGAAGGCCGGACCACGCTCGTGATTGCGCACAGGCTTTCGACCATTGCCGACGCCGACCGGATACTCGTGATGGAAGACGGCCGGATCGTGGAAGAGGGGACGCACGCCGCGCTTCTGGCGCGGGGCGGCATCTACCGGGCGATGTGGGACCTTCAGGCTGCGGAAGCGGACGCGGCTGCGCCAGTCATCCGGCCATAGGTGCGGGACGCAGCCGACCGGAGCCGGACGGCCGGATCAGATGCCCGGGTCAGGTGCCAGCATCAGATGACGGTATTCCAGACCAGGAGGAACCCGGCCGCAAATCCAACCGCGACCGAGAACGCGACCGGCTTCCAGTTCAGGCGAAGCGACATTCCCGACCCCTCGAGACCCGGGTCACGTCGACCCGGCACGCCTGGGCGATACAGGCGATCGATGGACCTTGTATGACATGGGGCAGATTTGCCTGCAACCGCTTGATCTTTCGTCGATGGTTAACGGTCGGCGGCATTGTCGGCCAGGCCCGCCGGCGCGGTTGCAGGCAGGCGGATGGGGCCATCGGCGCGCCCGCGCACGAACTGGTCCACGAACGGGTTGCCGGAGCTGTCGAGCTCAGCGACTGCCCCTTCCCAGACGATCCGGCCCTCGGCGAGCATGGCGACGCGGTCGGCGATGTGGCGCACCGATCCCATGTCGTGGGTGATGGAAAGCGCGGTGGCACCGAGCGCTGCGACCTGCTCGCGGATGAGGCGGTTGATGACATCGGCCATGATGGGGTCGAGCCCGGTGGTCGGCTCGTCGAAGAAGAGGATGTCGGGCCGGGCGCAGATGGCGCGGGCGAGTGCGACCCGCTTCTGCATGCCGCCCGAAAGCGAGGCGGGCTTCAGATCGGCGACATCCGGGCCGAGCCCGACCCGGGCCAGCTCCTCGATGGCGCGGGCGCGCAGGGTGCCGGCGCGACCGGAACGGCCTGCCGTCAGCGCGAAGGTGACATTGCGCCAGACGGTGAGCGAGTCGAACAGGGCGCCGCCCTGGAACAGCATGCCGAAGCGGGCGCGCGCCCGGTCGAGCGCTGGCCCGGCAAGACCGACGAGTTCCTCGCCATCGAGCCGGATCGAGCCCCGGTCGGGCCGGAGCAGGCCGAGGATGCACTTGAGAAGAACCGACTTGCCCGTGCCCGAGCCGCCGATGACGACCATCGACTGGCCGGGGAGGATATCGAGATCGACCCCGGCGAGCACCTGCTTGGCGCCGAAGGCCTTGTGGACTCCGCGAAGGGACAGGCGGAGCTGGGTCATGCGCCGAACACGAGCACGGTGATGACGAGGTTGGCGAGCAGGATGAGGATGAAGGCGGTGACCACGGCATTGGTGGTGGCACGGCCGACGCCGGCCGCTCCGCCGCTCGAGCGGAAGCCGTTGTAGCAGCCGGTGAGCGCGAGGATGAAGCCGAACACCGCGGCCTTGACAAGGCTGGAGCGCACATCCTCCCACTCGAGGTAGCGGGCCGTGGTGATGAGATAGGTGCTGCTGTTGAAGCCGAGCCGGGTGGTGGCGATGAGCCAGCCGCCCATCACCCCGATGAGGTTGGCGACGATGACGAGCAGCGGAAGCATGAGGGTGGCAGCCACGAGGCGGGGGGCGATGAGGTAGCGGAACGGGTCGGTCCGGAGTGTCACCAGCGCGTCGATCTGTTCGGTGACCCGCATGGTCGCGATCTCGGCGGCCATGGCGGAGGAGACCCGGCCGGCGACCATGAGGCCGGCCAGCACGGGCCCGAGCTCGCGGACGATGGCGATGACGTTGATGGCGGGCACGGTCGATTCGGCGTTGAAGCGGCTGCCGCCGACGAACACCTGCTGGGCGAGCGCGGCGCCAGTGAAGAGCGCGGTCAGCCCGACCACGGGGAGCGAGAACCAGCCGACGAGCGCCATCTGCTCGAGCAGCCGGGCCGGATACCAGGGGGGGCGGATGGCGCGGCCCAGCGTCTCGCCGGCGAACAGGACGAGGCGGCCGAGCGCGCCGAGCGCCATGATCGCGAAGGCGCCGAGGCCGATGAGGGGCCGGAGGAGCCAGCTCATGCCGCGACCCGTTCGAACCGGCGGCCGAGCGTGACGAGCAGCTCATACTGGGAAAGCCCTGACGCCGCAGCGAGGCGGGGCAGGTCGAAATCGAGGCCGAGCCAGTCACCCTCGGCCACGTCGGCTCCGGTCACGTCGACGGCGATCATGTCCATCGAGACCCGGCCGACGGCGGGGCAGCGGATGCCGCCGGCGGCGAAGCCGAGGGCCGGGGCGAGGGCGCGGAAGATTCCATCGGCGTAGCCGAGGTTGACGGTGGCGACACGGGCGGCGCCCGGCGCCCGCCAGGTCGCGCCATAGCCGACCGGGTCGCCCGCCTGGAGGGCCTTCAGCTGGATGACGCGGGCGGCGATGGCGATCACCCGCCGGACCCGCGCTTCGGGGTGCGGCACGCCGCCGTAGAGGCCGAGGCCGGGGCGGACGAGGTCGAAGGCGAAGGCGCTGCCGCGGCAGATACCGGCCGAGTTGGCGAGGCTCAGGCGATGGCCTGGGGTTGCGGCGGCGATGGCGCGGAAGCGGGCGCACTGGGCCTCGGCCATGGGATTGTCGGGCTCGTCGGCGGTGGCGAGGTGGCTGTGGAGCGTGTCGATGGGGACGGCAGCGCAGGCCGGTGCGATCTCGGCCGGGGCGAGACCGAGCCGGTTCATGCCGGTTTCGACCATGAGATCGGCAGGGCGGCCGGGGAAGGCGGCGGCCCAGTCCGCGACCTGGCGGGGCGTGTTGAGCACCGGGCGCACCCATGGCATCGCGGCGGCGGCGGGTGCTTCTTCGGCGGTGAAGCCGTGCAGGACCA
>CALLWN010000019.1 GCA_938016505.1 uncultured Sphingomonadaceae bacterium | reverse complement strand
GTGCAGTTCCAGCGGCTCGGGCTCGTCATCGTCGACGAGGAGCAGCGGTTCGGCGTGACCCACAAGGAGCGGCTGAAGGCGTTGCGCCACGATGTCCATGTGCTCACGCTCACGGCGACGCCCATTCCGCGGACACTGCAGATGGCGCTCTCGGGCCTGCGCGAACTTTCGGTCATCGCCACGCCGCCGGTCGACCGGCTGGCGGTGCGCACGACGGTCGGCCCGTTCGACCCGGTGGTGCTGCGCGAGGCCCTGCTGCGCGAGCATCACCGCGGCGGCCAGAGCTTCGTCGTGGTGCCGCGGATCGCCGACCTGCCCGATCTCGAGGCGCTGCTGCGCGAAACGGTGCCCGAAGTGCGCTTCGTCACCGCCCACGGCCAGATGGCGGCAGGGGAGATTGAGGAGCGGATGACCGCCTTCTACGAACACCGCTACGACGTGCTGCTCGCGACCTCGATCGTCGAGAGCGGGCTCGACATCCCCAACGCCAACACCCTCATCGTCTGCCGTGCCGACATGTTCGGGCTGGCGCAGCTCTACCAGATTCGCGGGCGGGTCGGCCGGGCCAAGCGAAGGGCCTATGCCCTTCTCATGACCTCGGCCGATGGCACGCTCACGGTCGCCGCCGAGAAGCGGCTCCAGGTGCTCGCCAGCCTCGAGTCGCTCGGCGCGGGATTCGAGCTCGCCAGCCACGATCTCGACCAGCGTGGCGCTGGCAACCTGCTTGGCGACGAGCAGTCGGGCCATATCCGCGAGGTCGGGTTTGAACTCTACCAGTCGATGCTCGAGGATGCGATCCTTGCCGCCAAGGCCGAGGCGAGCGGGCTGAAGCCGCCGGAGGATCCATTCTCACCCACCATCACGACCGACGCTGCAGTCCTCATTCCCGAGAGCTATGTGCCCGATCTCGCGGTCAGGATGGCGCTCTACCGGCGCGCAGCCGATCTCCACGCCGGCGATGAGGTGGAAGCCTTCGCCGCCGAGCTCATCGACCGGTTCGGCAAGCTCCCGGCCGAGACCGCGAATCTTCTGAAGGCGGTCGAGGCCAAGCAGGCTGCGCGCAGGGCCGGGATCCTCAAGATCGAGGCCGGACCCAAGGGCCTGCTCGTCAGCTTCGCGCCCGGCGGATACCCGGCCCCCGATCGCCTGCTGCGCTGGATCGAGGCGCAGAAGGGCGCAGCCCGGCTCCGTCCCGACCAGAAGCTGTTCCTTGCCCGGGAGCTTCCGACCCCTGGCCACCGCCTCGGTGGGGCACTCGCACTGGCCCGGGCGCTGGCGAAACTCGCCGAAGCGCCAGCCCGCGACCGGACCACCGCCGAAGCGCCAGCCCGCGACCGGACCACCGCCGTCGCGCCGGCCCGGCCGGCACCGCCGCAGCCGGCGCGCAGGATGGCGATCGGCAGCTACAGGGCCCGCAAATGAGCCGGTTCCGCCGCACCGTCCTTGTCGTTGCGATGCTCAACCTCGCCTGGTTCGCTGTCGAGCTGGGCGCCGCGCTGCGGATCGGCTCGGTTTCGCTGCTCGCCGACAGCGCCGACTTCCTCGAGGATGCCAGCGTCAACTTCCTGATCGTGGTGGCCGCCGGCTGGACGGCGGCCGCCCGCGCCCGGGTGGGGATGCTGCTGGCCGCGCTCATGCTCGTGCCGGCGGGCGCGTTCCTGTGGACGCTCATGTCCAAGTTCACCGCCCCGGTGGTGCCGCATGCCTTCACGCTTTCGATGGTCGGGGGCGGCGCGCTCGCCATCAACCTGCTGTGCGCCTTCCTGCTGGCCCGGTACCGGCGCGGCGGCGACAGCCTGACCCGCGCGGCCTTTCTGTCGGCGCGCAACGACGCGCTCGCCAATATCGGCATCATCGGCGCTGCGGGCGCGACGGCGCTGGTCCCGTCGATCTGGCCCGACATCGTCGTCGGGCTCGGGATCGCGATCCTCAACCTCGATGCGGCGCGGCAGGTGCTGGCAGCAGCGAGGGCCGAGGCGCAGGAGGCCCCTTGACTTCCCCATTTTGCCGACTGGCTTTCCGGCGCCCGCCGGCTAGATAGAGGGCATGACGGCGCCTGCGCACCGCCCGCTCATCGACGGCTTCGGCCGGAGGATCAGCTATGTGCGGCTGTCGGTCACCGACCGTTGCGACTTCCGCTGCACCTACTGCATGCCGCTCGACCAGAGCTTCCTGCCGAAGGCCGAGGTTCTCACCCTCGAGGAGCTTGAGATGATCGCGGGCGCCTTCATCGACCGGGGCGTGACCCGGATCCGGCTGACCGGGGGGGAGCCGCTCGTCAGGCGCGACGTTCTCCGGCTGGTGCGCGCCATCGGCCGCAGGATCGGGCACGGGCTCGACGAGCTGACGCTGACCACCAACGGGAGCCAGCTTGCCCGCCATGCCGAAGATCTGTTCATGGCCGGTGTCAGGCGGGTGAATGTCAGCCTCGACAGCCTTGACCCCGACCGTTTCGCAGCGATCACGCGCCGGGGCCGGCTCGGCCCGGTGCTCGAGGGGATTGCCGCAGCGAAAGCCGCCGGGCTTCGCGTCAAGATCAACATGGTTGCGCTGCGAGGCCTCAACGACGACGAGATCCTGCCGATGGTGGCCTGGTGCGCCGAGCATGGCCACGACCTCACCTTCATCGAGACCATGCCGCTCGGCTTCATCGAGGAGGACCGCACCGACCGCTATCTCCCGCTGACAGACGTGCGACGGC
>CALLWN010000018.1 GCA_938016505.1 uncultured Sphingomonadaceae bacterium | reverse complement strand
CTGAAGCCGGCGGAACAGGACCGAGCCGGCAGCCGAGCCGACGAGCCCGCCGCCCACCATGACGAGGCCCATCTTCACATCGACTCCGCCGGCCCGATAGTGGCTGGCCGCCCCCGAGACCGAGGCACCCGTCACCTGGGTGGCAGCCGAGGCGACGGCGATCGCGGGCGGGATGCCGTAGAAGATGAGGAGCGGCGTCGTCAGGAACCCGCCGCCCACCCCGAACATGCCGGAGAGGAACCCGACGCCGAGGCCGAGCGCGACGATGATGGCCGCGTTGACCGACATCTCGGCGATGGGGAGGTAGATGTCCACGCCGGCCCCCTATCGGCGGAAGGGGGCGGGGAAAAGGCGAGAGGCTCTCGGCCACCCGCCCGGGCTGCTCCTCAGCAGAGGACGGTCGGAACCTCGCCGTCGCGGCGACGCCGCCGCATCGCCCAGCCGACGATGCCGAAGCCCGCGACCAGCAGGGCCCAGCTGGCCGGCTCGGGCACCGCGCCGGCGGCGATGTTGTCGAACTCGAAGCTGTTCGAGCCCGAGGTGAAGACAATCCTGTTGACCGGCGTTGGCCCGAAGTCGAACAGGAAGCGGGCGTTGGCATTGGGGTCGGTGCCCGAGCCGTTGGCGGCCCCGGGGAGCGCGAGCTGGGCGCCGGTGAAGCTGCCGACAAGACCCGACGGCCCGAAGAACTGGACGAGGTTGGTCGGGTCGAGCGAGCCGACGTCGAACGAGAGCGAGCGCAGGAGCGGCGTGTCGATCACGGCCGTCTCGAGCGGCGAACGCCTGACCGACATGTAGAGCGTCATGTTGCCGGGAAGCGGCCGGGCGACACCGGGGATGAGCCCGGCGGCGCCATCATAGATGCCGGCATTGCCCGAGACGGTGAAGCCCGGCGCTGGCGGCGCGGCGAAGGTGACGACGAGAGTCTCGCCCGGCGCCAGCGTGCCATAGGGCCCCTTGACGAAGGAGACGGCATGGGCGGCGGGTGCAAGCGCGAGGGCGGTGGCGATGGCGATGAGATGGCGCATGGGACAACTCCGTGACGGTATACCTGCGCAGATACGGCCGAACGGCCGGTCACCCAAGACTCCCGGGCTCGGATTAACATTCATTGACAGGCCGTTAGCCATCTTTCCCGAGGCCCGTTGCCGAACCGGCCCGAACCCGCCACAAGCATCGGCATGCACGATCCCGTCCATGTGATCGGCGGCGGCCTCGCCGGCTCGGAAGCGGCCTGGCAGCTTGCCCGGGCCGGCCAGCGCGTGATGCTCCACGAGATGCGGGGGCTCAGGATGACCCCCGCGCACCAGACCGACGCGCTCGCCGAACTGGTCTGCTCGAACAGCTTCCGCTCCGATGACGCGGAACGCAATGCGGTCGGCCTGCTCCATGCCGAGATGCGCGCGCTCGGCTCGCTCGTCATGGCCGCAGCAGACGCAGCGCGCGTGCCCGCCGGCTCGGCGCTCGCAGTCGACCGCAACCTGTTCGCAGCCGAAGTGACCCGTCGGCTTTCGGCCCATCCCCTCGTCGAGATCGTCCGCGGCGAGGTCGCAGCCCCCGACCCGGCCTGGCGCCATGTCATCGTCGCCACCGGCCCGCTCACCTCCGATGCGCTCGCCGACCACATCCGCACCCTGACGGGCGAAGCCCATCTCGCCTTCTTCGACGCAATCGCCCCCATCATCCATGCCGAGTCGATCGACATGGGCGTCGCCTGGCGCCAGTCGCGCTGGGACCGCGGCTCGGCCGACGGCGATGGCGACGACTATGTCAACTGCCCGCTCGACGCGGGCCAGTATCGCGCCTTCGTCGAGGCGCTGCTCAGAGGCGAGAAGACCGCCTTCAGGGGATGGGAGGACGTGCCCTATTTCGAGGGCTGCATGCCGATCGAGGTGATGGCCGAGCGCGGGCCCGAGACGCTCCGGTTCGGACCGATGAAGCCGGTGGGCCTCACCGACCCGAAGACCGGCCGCCGCCCGTTCGCCGTCGTCCAGCTGAGGCAGGACAACCGCGCCGGCACCCTCTTCAACATGGTCGGCTTCCAGACCAAGCTCAGGCATGGCGAGCAGGTCCGCATCTTCCGGACCATCCCGGGCCTCGAGAAGGCCGAGTTCGCACGGCTCGGCGGGCTCCACCGCAACAGCTTCATCCGCTCGCCGGTCCTGCTCGACCCGTGGCTGCGCCTCAAGGCCGATCCGCGGCTCAGCTTCGCCGGCCAGATCACCGGCTGCGAGGGCTATGTCGAAAGCGCCGCCATCGGGCTTCTCGCAGGCCGGTTCGTTGCTGCAGCACGGGCCGGGCGCGTCCTGCCGCCGCCGCCCCCCGAAACCGCGATCGGCGCGCTCCTCCACCACATCACCGGCGCTGCCAACCCGGCGACCTTCCAGCCGATGAACGTCAACTTCGGCCTGTTCCCGCCGCCCGAAGGCGTCGGCAAGCGCGACCGCAAGGCCGCGCTCGTCGCGCGGGCCCGGGCAGCGCTCGCCGGCTGGATGGCGGCCAGCGGCAGCGCAGCGGGCGGCGCGGCGGGCGAAGTCAGAACCGCGACCGCAGCGTGATCCCGAAGGTCCGGGGCTCGCCGAGGAAGCTTCCGAACAGCGTCGTCGCATCCGGCCCGCCGCGCACCGTCTGGGCGCGCGTGCCCGTGCCCTGCAGCGGGGTGTTGAAGCTCACCTGGGTGAAGCGCTCGTCGAGCAGGTTCTGGGCCCAGACCTCGAACGACCATCGCCCCTCCGGCCCGAGCAGCCCAAAGCGCGCATTGGCGACGAGAAAATCCTTCTGGCGCTTCTCGGGGAACAGGTCGGAGCCGGTGTTCATCGCCGACTGCGCCCGCCAGTCGAGGTAGAAGAGGGCACGGAAGTCGGTGCCCATGATGGGCGGCGTCCACGCGATCGCGCCGGTCTGCACAAGTGCCGGGGCGTTGGAGAGCGGCTGGCCGGGCAGGGCGAACAGCGGCGGCGGCAGCGGCCGGCCGTCAAGCCCGGTCAGCTGGTGGCGGTAGCGGGTGTCAGCATATGTGAGCCCGAGCGTGACCGAGAGGTCTGTCGCCGGCTGGAGCGCGGCTTCGACCTCGACCCCTCGCGTTTCGACGCCTGCACCCACCCGGTCGGGCGCGCAGCGGCCCGAGGCGGCGGCCTCCGCCGGCGTCAGCGGCACGCCGTTGACCGGCAGCCCGGCAAAGTCGCGGTCGCCGCCGCCGAGGTCGTCGCGGCACGCCTGGATGTTCTCGACGACGAAATTGACCCCGTTGAAGGTGTTGAGCTGGAACTGGTCGAACCGGGAGAGGAACGCGGCAAGGCCGAGCGCGATGCCCGGCTGCTGCCACTTGGCGCCAAGCTCGAAACTGTCGACCAGCTCGGGCTGGAACCTGAGCG
>CALLWN010000017.1 GCA_938016505.1 uncultured Sphingomonadaceae bacterium | reverse complement strand
CCCGCGGCATGCCGCGGGTGCGGACGAAGGCGTCGAGCCCGCCGAGCTCGGCGAGGCGGCGGACCTGCTGATCCTGCGGGAGACCATTGAGCGACTTGACGTCGGCGTCGCTGATGGTGGTGAAGGGCTGAACGAAGGCGTCGTGGTTGCGGTAGAACTGGTCGGTCCAGGTGAAGAACTGGGCCGGGCCGTCGCATCTGGCGACGAGCGCGGCCGCAATGTCGATCGCGTTCAGCATGAACGGGCGATACTCGTAGGAGACCCGGCCAGAGCGGACCAGGCCGGACTTGAGCGCATCCGACCCTTCGAGGTGGAACCGCTGGCAGACCCCGCAGGTGAGGCTCGCATATTCGATGAGCTTCACCTTCGCATCCGGGTTGCCCATGCGGAACCCGCCCTCCGGCGTTGCGACGACCGTCTGCGACCAGTCGACTACGGCTGCTGGCTTGGCAGCGGCGCCGGATGCGGGGGCTCCCGCTGCTGCGGCCCCGGAGGCGGGGGGTTCGCCCGCGGGCTTCGTGTCACCGCAGCCGGCCAGAAGGGCGACCAGGGGGACGGCGAGGGTCAGGCGAATCGTGCTCAACATGTCGAGACCTCGTGGCAGGTGACTAACAAGATGTATGGGCTGCGGCAATCACGACCGGAACCGTTGTGGAAGGTAGCGCTGATGCCCCTCGGCCGGGGCCTCGCCGAGCAGAAGCGCGGCGCCGAGCGCCGCTGCTGCCGGGGCGGTCTGGATGCCCCAGCCGCCCTGGCCGACGCACCAGAAGAATGACGGTTCGGCAGGATCGGGACCGATGACCGGGAGGCGGTCGGGCGCGAAGGTGCGCAGCCCCGCCCATTTCGAGGCGAGCCTTCGGATCGGCCAGTCGCACATCTGCTCGAACCGGTCGAGGGCGACGGCCATGTCCATCTCGTCGGGCTGGACATCATGAGGCACATCGGGCGTTTCGTCGTGGGGGGAGATCCAGAGCCGGCCGGCGTCGGGCTTGAAGTAGAGGCTGCCGCCTGAATCCATGATGACGGGCATGTCGGCCGGGGCCTCGGGGCGGACCTCGGTCACGACGATGGTGCGGCGCAGGGGCGCAAGGCCGATGGGCGCGACGCCGGCGGCCTCGGCCACGATGTCGCCCCACGCGCCGGCAGCATCGACGAGGGTCGTGGCCGCGAAATCGCCGGCGGTGGTGGCGATGGCCCAGCCGTCGGCGCGGTGTTCGGCGCGGGTGAGCCGGGCGCCGGTGACGAGGGTGGCGCCGCCCTGCCGCGCCGCGCGCAGATAGGCCTGGTGGAGGGCCGCGACGTCGATGTCGGCGCAGCCGGGCTCCCAGATCGCCGTGGTGCGCCACGCCTCGCGCAGCCAGGGCGCCTTGGCGGCCACCCCCTCGGGCCCGAGCCGCTGGAACGCGACCCGGCCGGTTTCGAACGCGTCTTCCAGCGCCTCGAGCGAGTCGGGTGCATCGGCATGGGCGATGTGGAGCGCGCCGCGCGGGGAGAGGATCGCGGTGTCGCAGAAGCCTGGCGGCGGCTTCTGGAAGAAGGCCTTGGAGGCGGTGGTGAGCGGCTGGACATCGGGCCCGCCATAGGTTTCGGCATAGAAGGCAGCCGAGCGGCCGGTGGTGTGATAGCCGGGCTGGTCCTCCGCCTCGAGCAGCAGAAGCCTGAGCGTGGGCGCGTGCGCGAGGAGCGCATGGGCGAGGCTGGCGCCGGCGATGCCGGCGCCGGCGATCGCGATGTCGAACCGGGTCATGCGGCGTGCCTAGCGGCAAAGTCGGTCACGAGGGAGAGGGCGCGGTGGCGCGGGCCATCGGCCTCGCGCAGGATCTCGTGGGCGGCATCGGCAACCGTCTCCTGCCGGCAGGCGGGGAGCCGGGCCGCGACCTTCCGGGCAGCGCGGTTCGAGACGAGGCGTTCGCGCCCGGCGAGCAGCATCAGGGTTGGGACGGCCATGGCCTCGAGCCGGGCGGCGTGGAGCGCCCGGAGGCTTGCGTCTGCAGCGGCGAGCCAGCCCCAGGACACGCCGCCGAGGGCGAGCGCCGGGTTGGCGGCGACCGCTGCGCCCTCGTCGGCGAAGCGCGCCGGATCGGAGGTGAGGATGGCGGCGCGGGACGCGTCGAGCCGGTGGGGGCCCCAGGGCTTCTGGCCCGGGGCATAGTCCCCTCCCCTGCCCTGGCGGACCCGGCGCCGGGCGAGCGCTGCGAACAGCGCCGTGACGGGGCGCGGCTGGGCAAAGCCGCAGAAGGGCGCGGTGAGGATGAGCGCGGGGGCGGTGCCGCGCCCGTCGGCGAGCCAGCGCAGGGCAAGATGGCCGCCCATCGAGTGGGCAAGGAGGAGGGTCTCCCCGCCAAGCGCGGCGCGGGCCCAGGGGACGATGCGGTCGAGATCGGCGAGCCACAGGTCGAAGCTTGCGATGTGGCCGGCGCCGTTGGCGGCCTTGCCCCCCGAGCCGCCCTGGCCGCGCCAGTCGAAGGCGGCAAGCGCGAAGCCGGCAGCGTGGAGTTCGGCGAACAGCCGGGCCCATTTCTCGAGGAAGTCGGCCCGGCCGTTGAGGAGGAGGAGGCGGGCGAGGGGCGCGGGGTGTGGAAGCGTGAAGACCCGCACCGGGGTGCCGTCTGCCATGGAAAGGCGACCGAGCCTGCCGGCCGCGGGAAGCGCGGGCGGCTCAGCGCGCAAGCGCGGCCTGGGCTGCGGCGAGCCGGGCG
>CALLWN010000016.1 GCA_938016505.1 uncultured Sphingomonadaceae bacterium | reverse complement strand
GTCCACTGCGCCCGCTGCGGCAGCCACCTCGGCCACGTCTTCCCCGACGGCCCCCCGCCCACCGGCCTGCGCTACTGCATCAACGGCGTCGCCCTCGACTTCATCCCCGAGGCTTGAGCCAGCCCCGCATCAGCGCACGCCAGCCCACCACATGATCCCGCCGGTCGCCCGCGGCCAGCCATAGCCGTTGACCCACACCACATCGATGTCGCCCGGCCGCTGGGCAATCCCCTCCGCCAATATGGCCTTCCCCTCCTCGACCATGGGCGAGAGCAGCCGGTCGAGCATCTCGTCGGGGCTGTGCGCGCGCGCATGGCCGCCCTTCTCCGCCACGAAGTCGCGGACCAGCTGCTCGACCACCGGCGAGGGCGTGCGGTTGCGCTCGGAGTCATAGTCGTAGAAGCCCGCCCCGGTCTTCTGGCCGCGCCGCCCCATCTCGCACAGCCGGTCGCGGATCGTCTCGCCCCGGCTCGTCTCGCGGCGCCAGCCGATGTCGAGCCCGGCGAGGTCGCTCATCTGGAACGGCCCCATCGGAAAGCCGAAGTCGGTCAGCACCCGGTCCACCTCCCACGGCATCGCCCCTTCCAGCAGCAGCGCCTGTGCCGCCTGCTGCCGCTTCGCGAGCATCCGGTTGCCGATGAAGCCATGGCACACGCCAGAGACCACCGGCACCTTCCCCGTCTTCACGCCAAGCTCGATCGCGGTCTTCAGCACATCGGGCGCAGTCCTCGCGCCCCGCACGATCTCGAGCAGCCGCATCACGTTCGCCGGCGAGAAATAGTGCATCCCCAGCACATCCTCGGGCCGCCCGGTTGCAGCCGCGATCGCATTGACATCGAGATAGCTGGTGTTGGTCGCCATGATCGCCCCCGGCTTCACGAGTCCGTCGAGCGCGCCGAACACCTGCTTCTTCAGGTCCATCTCCTCGAACACCGCCTCGATCACGAGATCGCAGTCGGCGAGCGCGGCAAGGTCGAGCGCCGGGGAGAGGCGCCCCATCCGCGCCTCGACCTCGCCTTCAGAAAGCTTCCCGCGCGCCGCCGAGCGCTCGTAGTTGCGGCGCATCACCCCCACCCCGCGGTCGAGCGCGGCCTGCTCGCGCTCGACGATCGTGACCGGCAGCCCGGCGTTCAGGAAGGTCATCGCAATCCCGCCGCCCATGGTGCCAGCCCCCACCACGCCCACGCGCCCAACCGGGCGCGCCGCAATGTCCGGCCCGAGCCCCTCGACCTCGCGCGCCTTCGCTTCCGCCTCGGCAATGTGCGCCAGCGCGTCATCCATGTCGCTCATCTTTCCCTCCCCGGTCTTCGTCCCTACATCGCGGGCTCAGGAGGAGCCTGCAAGATGGATGCCCGCCGCGCCGAGAGCCTGAAGGGGCTCGACCTCAGGGCCGAGATCGACCGCCTGCGCCGCGAACGCCGCGCCGTCATCCTCGCCCACTATTATCAGACCCCCGACCTCCAGGACCTCGCCGATTTCGTCGGCGATTCGCTCGAGCTCAGCCGCAAGGCCGCCGAGACCGACGCCGAGGTCATCGCCTTCTGCGGCGTGCGCTTCATGGCCGAGGTCGCCAAGATCCTCTCGCCCGGCAAGATCGTCGTCCTCCCCGACATGGAGGCCGGCTGCAGCCTCGAGGACAGCTGCCCGCCCGACGAGTTCGCAGCGTTCCGCAGCAGCCACCCCGATCACATCAGCCTCACCTACATCAACTGCTCGGCGGCCGTGAAAGCCCATTCCGACATCATCGTGACCTCGTCTTCGGCCGAGACGATCATCAACGCCCTGCCGAAGGAGCAGAAGATCCTGTTCGCACCCGACAGGCACCTCGGCGCCTGGCTTTCGCGCAGGACCGGGCGCGAGATGCTGCTCTGGGACGGCAGCTGCATCGTCCACGAGGCCTTCTCCGAGACCGAGCTCCTGAAGCTCAAGACGCTCCACCCGGACGCCCCGGTCGCCGCCCACCCCGAATGCCCGGCCCACATCCTCGACCACGCCGACATGATCGGCAGCACCAGCGCCATCCTCAAGTTCGCGCTCGAAAGCCCGGCCGAGACCATCATCGTCGCAACCGAGCCCCACATCATCCACCAGATGCAGCAGAAGGCGCCCCACAAGCGCTTCATCGGCGCACCCGGCGCCGACGGCAACTGCAACTGCAACATGTGCCCCTACATGGCCCTCAACACGCTGGAAAAGCTCTACGTGGCACTCCGCGACCTCAGCCCCCGGATCGAGGTGCCCGAAGAGATCCGCCTGCGCGCCCTCCTACCCTTGAACCGCATGCTCGCGATCGCAAGCGGCGCCGCCACCGATCTCACGCCCGCCCAGACCACCCCGCCCGTCACCGGCGACTGACCAACGGAGGCGTCGCCCCCGGCAGGGGCAGGGCATCCCGGCACCCCCGATCGCCCAGAACAGGGCAAGAAGAACCGGCAGTCCGCAGCTGCAATCCCCCAACGGCCCCTGAACTCCGGAGCGTGTCCGGCGCCGATTGTGTCGGGCGGGTCCACGGTCGAGGACAAGGATCGCAAACCCGCAACCGCCGCAGTCCGCGGTCTGGCACGCAAGCGGCTGACGGGCGCGACGGCACCCGTGCAGATGCCCATGGCCCCTGTCACCATCGCGAGCCGGGGAGATGTGCAACCCTGTCTCGCGCTCGGGGCGGCGTTGGCAGCCTGCGGCCATCTCGCAACGATCGTGACCGGCGGAAGCAAAGGCCGCGCAGCGGCCGGTATCGGCGTCCGGGCAATCGGAAGCTCCGGGCACCGGGTCAGGCACACGCTTCACGGCAGCTGGCGCGCCGCACCGGGTGCGAAGGTCCCCATCGGCCATCCCGGGGCCCTTTCCGCGCCGCCCGTCGCGCTTCGGCGCGTCCCGAAACGGGGCCGCCGCCGATCGCGTCGGCTTCGGCCGCCTGGCCGGTGACGATCCGGCCCCAACCCCGCGCGAAGTGACCAGCGCACCG
>CALLWN010000015.1 GCA_938016505.1 uncultured Sphingomonadaceae bacterium | reverse complement strand
GCGAGGCGGGTCCGCGAGGCCCATGTCTATTGCGAGGTCGTCCCCTACCACAAGGCGGGGGAGGGGGTTGCGCGGCTGAAGCCCGGGGGCATCATCATGTCCGGCGGCCCCGCCAGCGTGACGGAGGCGGACGCGCCCGCGCTGCCCGTGGCCGTGCTCGAGGCCGGCGTCCCGGTGCTCGGCATCTGCTACGGCCAGCAGGCGCTTGTCGCAGCACTTGGCGGCAAGGTCGAGCGCGGTCACACCCGCGAGTTCGGCCGTGCCCATGTCGAGGTTGTGGAGGGCTCGCCCCTCCTCGAGGGACTGTGGGCCCTGGGCAGCCGCCACCAGGTCTGGATGAGCCACGGCGACCGGGTGGTGGCCTTGCCCGAAGGTTTCCGCGTGCTGGCCGCCTCCGAGGGCGCGCCGTTCGCCCTCATCGCCGACGAGGCGCGGCGCATCTACGCAACCCAGTTCCACCCCGAGGTCGTCCACACCCCCGATGGCGCCAGGCTCATCGCCCGCTTCGTCCGCGCCATCTGCGGCCTCGCCGGCACCTGGACAATGGCGGGTTTCCGCGCCGCGAAACTGGCCGCTATCCGCGCGCAGGTCGGACAGGGCCGGGTCATCTGCGGCCTTTCGGGCGGGGTCGACTCGGCGGTTGCTGCAGTCCTCATCCACGAGGCGATCGGTGCCCAGCTCACCTGCGTGTTCGTTGACCATGGCCTCATGCGCAAGGGCGAGGCGGCGGACGTCGTCCGGCTGTTCCGCGACCATTACAACATTCCGCTCGTCGCAGTTGATGCCGAAGCCCGGTTCCTTGCCGCGCTTGCCGGCAAGACCGACCCGGAAGCCAAGCGCAAGGCGATCGGCGCCACCTTCATCGAGGTGTTCGAGGCCGAGGCGGCAAAACTGGGTGGCGCGGATTTCCTTGCCCAGGGCACCCTCTATCCCGACGTCATCGAAAGCGTGTCGTTCACCGGCGGCCCTTCGGTCACGATCAAGAGCCACCACAATGTCGGCGGGCTTCCCGAACGCATGAAGCTTCAACTGGTCGAACCGCTGCGCGAGCTGTTCAAGGACGAGGTGCGCGCGCTCGGGCGCGAGCTTGGCCTGCCCGAGGCCTTCGTCGGCCGCCATCCCTTCCCGGGACCCGGGCTTGCCATCCGCATTCCAGGCGAAGTCACCCGGGCAGATTGCGACCTGCTGCGCGAGGCGGATGCCATTTTCATCGACGAGATCCGGTCTGCCGGCCTCTATGACGCCATCTGGCAGGCGTTTGCCGTGCTGCTTCCGGTGAGGAGCGTGGGCGTGATGGGTGACGGCCGCACCTACGACAGGGTGCTGGCGCTTCGGGCCGTCACGTCGGTTGATGGCATGACCGCCGACTGTTTCCATTTCGACCCGGCCTTCCTTTCGGCCGTCGCCACCCGGATCGTCAACGAAGTCCGCGGCATCAACCGCGTCGTCTACGACGTGACCTCCAAGCCCCCAGGCACGATCGAGTGGGAATGATCGTCATCGGTCACAACCCGGAGTGCGGCACGTCGCGCGACGTGCCTGCCGGGCTGCGCGCGGCGGCGGGGGCGGAGCCGGTGGTGCCCGATTGCACTGCCAGAGGCTGGACCCGGCCGCCAGTTCACTCGCCTTTGCCTCCGACCGTGTCATCGATCAGCGAGGGGGCGTCGGCGGCGGCGTTCCGAAGCGGGGAGGGGAGTGCATGCACGCCATGATCCGGCTCCTCCTCTTTGTGCTGACTGCACCCCTGCTGGCCGGCTGCCTTGTCGGCAAGGCTGCGACCGGCGCTGCGAAGCTGACGGGCCAGGCGGTTGGTACCGTGGTCGAGACCGGCTGGGATGCGGCGACGACCACTGCCGCGGAAGCCGAGGAAGACCGTGCCCAGGCCGAGCGGCGCGCGCGCCGCCGCGCGCCGGATTGACCCCCGGCCGTCTGCGGCCGCAAGAACTCTCCATGTCCACCACCTATACCCTCGACACGGCAACCTCGCGGGCCCACCCGGTGCCGGAGCCTGTGCGGCGTCTGACCGTGCCTGCCATCGCGGCCCGGAAGTCCGGGGGCGTCACCGCCAACCCCCTCGTCATGCTGACGGCCTATACCGCCCGCATGGCGCAGCTTCTCGATCCCCACTGTGACATGCTGCTGGTCGGCGACAGCGTGGGGCAGGTCATCTACGGCCTCGACACCACCGTGAAGGTCACGCTTGACATGATGATCGCCCATGGCGGAGCGGTGGTGCGCGGCAGCTATCGCGCGGTCGTGATCGTCGACCTGCCGTTCGGGACCTATGAGGCGAGCCGTGAGCAGGCCTTCATCACGGCATCGCGCGTGCTGCGCGAAACCGGGGCCGCGGCGGTCAAGATGGAAGGTGGGGAAGTGCTGGCACCAACCGTCGAATTTCTCGTGGCCCGCGGCATCCCCGTGGTCGGCCACGTCGGTCTCACCCCGCAGGCGGTCAATGCGCTCGGCGGCTATGGTGCGCGCGGCCGCAGCGAGGCCGAGGCGGCGAAGATCATCGGCGACGCGCGGGCGATCGCTGCCGCCGGGGCGTTCGCGCTGGTCGTCGAGGGCGTGGTCGAGCCGCTGGCCCGGGACATCACCTCGGCGGTTCCGTGCCCGGTCGTCGGGATTGGTGCGTCGGCAGCGTGCGACGGCCAGGTGCTGGTGATCGACGACATGCTGGGCATGTTCGAGCGGACGCCCCGCTTCGTCCGCCGCTTCGACGACCTCGCGGCGCGGATCTCGCACGCCGCCACCCGCTACGCCGCAGCGGTGCGCGACCGAAGCTTTCCAGGGGAGGCGGAAACCTACCGGCAGAAGGGCTGATGGCAAGGTCAGTGCAAGCCGGATTGCGCTCTGGCGCGCGCACCGGCTAGGGAAGTGGCCCGATTGCTTCAGGGAAGAGAGTTTTGGCCCAACCGCCACTGCCGCCAGCGGCCCGCGCAGACGATGATCCCTTCCTGCGCGAGGTTGATGAGGAATATCGCCGCGATGCCTTCCGGAAGTTCCTGCGGGACTGGGGACGCTGGATTTTGCTCGCGGTGGGTGCCGGGCTGCTTGCCTTTGCGGGCTATCTGTTCTGGAGGGAGCAGGCGGCCCGCGCGCTGGACGCGAACAGCGAGGCGCTCTTTGCAGGGGTCCGCGCAATCGAGGCCGGCAACAGTGCCGAAGCCGATGCGCCGCTTGCCGAAGTTCGGGCAGCCGGCAGCCCCGGTCAACGCGCGGTTGCCGCATTGATCGCCGCGTCGCTTGCGAGGGAACGGAGCGAGCCGGCCGAGGCCCGCAAGCTGCTCTCGACTGTTGCCGGAGATCCTGGAGTGGCTGGCCCCTTGCGTGACCTCGCCGCCATTGAAGCGCTTCGGCTCGACGCGGATACGCTTGAGCCTGATGCCATCATCGCGCGCGCCCGTCCGTGGCTCGAGGGCGACAGCCCCTGGTTTCCGGCAGTCGCCGAGCTCGCCGCGGTTGCCCACCTGCGCGCCGGCCGTGAGGCCGAGGCGTCCGCGCTGTTCCTGAAACTGGCCCGCACGGCCGAGGCGCCCGAGACCCAGCGCGATCGGGCCGAGCAGATGGCCGCCATGCTGGGCCAGGACACGAGCCAGGTTGCGGAGGCTCTCCGCCGCGATGGCAGTGCATCGGCTCGGGATCTGGGCACCGGCACGCCCCCTGCGACCGCTGGCGAGGCAGGGAACTGATGGCACGTCATCGGGCCGGTTGGCCCTTCCTGCCCCTGCTGGCCGCGGCGCTGGTGCTTGCCGGCTGCAGCAAGGGCGAACGGCCCAGGCTGTTCCGCAAGGCGCCGCCGGCGAGCCAGACCCTGGGCGAGAGGATCTCGGTGCTCGACTTCGAGCGGGAGGTCGAAGCCGAGCCCGAATTGCGCGAGCTCGAGGTTGTCCTCCCGCCGGCGACAGTGAACCCGGCATGGTCCCAGGCCGGTGGTTCGGCCGCCAAGACCATGGGGCATGTTGCGCTGGGTCCGGCAACGGAGCGCCTGTTTCGGGTCTCAATCGGGCGGGGGTCAGACCCGACCCGCCGCCTCAACGCCACGCCGGCCATCCTCGCCAACCGGATGCTGACCATGGATACCGAGGGCCTTGTCCGTGCATTTGCGGCCGACAGCGGACGGTTGCTCTGGGAGCGGCGCCTCGTTCCGGCACGGCGCAAGGGCAATCGCCCGGCCTTCGGCGGTGGCGTCAGCCTCGATGGTGACAGGGTTTATGCCACGACTGGGACCGGAGATGCCGTCGCGCTCGACGCTGCGACGGGGGCCGAGCTCTGGCGTGTCGAAATCGGTGTTCCGCTCCGCGGTGCTCCGACCGTCGCGGAAGGCCGGGTCCTGGTGATGACGCAGGACAACCGGCTGACCGCGCTTTCCGAAGCGACTGGGGAGCAGCTGTGGCAGGTTACCGCCACGCTTGAGCCGGCGGCCATCCTGGGGCCTGGCGCGCCTGCAGTCGAGCTTGGCACGGTCGTTGCCGGCTTCTCGTCGGGCGAGCTGTTCGCGCTCCGCATCGAGAACGGCCGCACGGTGTGGCAGGACCAGCTTGCGAGGACCGGCCGCACGACGGCGCTTGGCGCCCTGTCGGCCATCGTCGCTGCACCCGTCATCGACCGCGGCCGGGTCTTCGCCATCGGCCATGGCGGCCGTATGGTCGCGATCGAGCTTGCCACCGGGCAGCGGGTCTGGGAGCGCAGCTTTGCAGGCGTCTCGACCCCTGCGATTGCAGGCGAATTCCTGTTCGTCGTCACCACCGAGGCGCAGGTGGTCGCGCTCACCCGAGGCGATGGCAAGATCCGCTGGGTCACCCAGCTCGACCGCTTCGCCAAGCCGAAGAAGCGCAGCGGCGCGATCGAGTGGGCTGGCCCGGTGCTTGCCGGCGATCGCCTGATCCTGGTGTCTTCGCAGGGTCGTCTTGTCGAACTCGACCCGAGGGACGGGCGTGAACTCGTCGAGCGCAAGCTCGGCGCGCCCGGCTTCCTGCCCCCCGTCGTCGCCAACATGATGCTCTATGTCCTGACCGACGACGGCAACGTCCAGGCCTTCCGCTAGGCCATGACCGGCCCCGCCGGAGCGGACGGGGTCGCCGGGCACCCGGCGAGGCTGCCGCGGCTCGTCATCCTCGGCAGGCCCAATGTCGGCAAATCCACCCTGTTCAACCGGCTGGTCGGCAAGCGTCTTGCGCTGGTCGACGACCGGCCCGGCGTGACCCGCGACCGGCGCGAGGGGGAAGGCCGCCTGTTCGACCTTGCCTTTACGGTGGTCGACACCGCCGGTCTCGGGGAAGCCGAGGTGGAAAGCCTCGAAGGGCGGATGCGGGCCCAATCGGCGGCAGCGCTCGAGGACGCAACGGTCGCGCTGTTCGTGATCGATGCCCGGGCTGGCGTGACCGAGGGCGATCGCCATTTCGCGCGGTGGCTGCGCAGCGAAGCCCGGGTGCCGGTCATCCCCGTCGCCAACAAGGCCGAGGGCCGCGCCGGCGAGGCCGGCCTGGTCGAAGCCTTCGAGCTCGGGCTCGGTGAGCCTGTCGCGCTGTCGGCCGAGCATGGCGAGGGCCTTGCCGACCTCTTCGCTGCGCTCGCGCCGCACCTGCCGGCAGTGGATCCGGCAGCGGCCGCGGCCGATGACGCCGACCCGGAAGCCCGGCCTCTCCAGCTGGCGATCGTCGGCCGGCCCAATGCCGGGAAGTCGACGCTCATCAACCGCCTGCTCGGCGAGGACCGGCTGCTGACCGGCCCCGAGGCCGGAATCACCCGCGACTCGATCCGGATCCCCTGGTCGTGCGAGGGCCGCCCCGTCCATCTCATCGACACCGCCGGCCCGCGCAGGCGGGCAAAGGTCGACGACCGGCTCGAGCGGATGGCCGTCGAGGATGCCGACCGCGCCGTCGACTTTGCCGAAGTGGTGGTCCTCCTCCTCGATGCGACGCGCGGGCTCGAAGCACAGGATCTGCGGATCGCCGACCGCGTGCTTGGCGAAGGCCGGGCTCTCATCGTCGCACTCAACAAGTGGGACGTGGCACAGGACCAGAGCCGGCTCTTCAACGGCGTCAAAGCCGCCCTCGGGGAAGGTCTCGCCCAGGTGAAGGGCGTGCCAGTGCTCGCCGTCTCCGGACTGACGGGCAAGGGGCTCGATGCGCTGGTTCGCGCCGCCTTCGAGGCTCGGGCGCGCTGGAGCCGACGGATCCCGACGGCAAGGCTCAATCGCTGGTTCGAGGCTGCAATCGCGCGGACCCCGCCGCCGGCCCCTGGTGGTCGACGCATCCGGCTGCGCTACATCACCCAGGCCCGCACTCGCCCGCCCACCTTCATCGTCTTCGGCACCCGCCTCGACGCGCTGCCGAAAAGCTATGAACGCTACCTTGTGAACGCGCTGAGGGCCGACCTCGATCTCGCCGGCGTGCCGATCCGGCTGACACTCAAGAGCGCCAGGAACCCGTTCGACACATGACGCGCCTGCCGCTTTCGCGCATCGACCAGCTGCTCGGCCGCGCCCCAGCGGATGCGCCCGCGCTCCTTTCCGGCGGTGGGTGCATCTCCCATGGCGCGCTCGATGCTGCAGTCGATCGGGTTGCGGCCGGCCTTGCAGCCCGGATCGCGCCGGGTGACCGGGTGGGTGTCTTCCTGCCCAAGCTGCCGGAAGCGGTCATCGCACTGTTCGCGATCTCGCGCGCCGGCGGCGTCGCCGTGCCGGTCAACCCGCTCCTCAAGGGCCCGCAGGTCACACATATCCTTGCCGACAGCGGATCGAGGCTCCTCATCACCCATGCAGCGCGGGCCGCGCTTCTCGGCCCTTCGCCGCCATGTCCGGTGCTGACGCTCGAGGCAGACTGGGCAGCCCTTGACGCCACCCCTCCGGCACCGCCGGACCCGCAAGGAGGTGACGCGCTCGCCATCCTCTTCTACACCTCGGGTTCAACCGGCCGGCCGAAGGGCGTGATGGTGAGCCACGCCAACCTTCTGGTCGGTGCTGCAAGCGTTGCCTCCTATCTTGGGACCGCGGCCGACGACCGCGTGCTCGCCGTCCTTCCGCTTTCGTTCGACTTCGGTTTCTCCCAGCTGACAACCGCGTTCCACGCGGGCGCTGCCGCGATTCTCCTCGACTATCTTGCCCCGCGCGACGTGGTGGCGGCGGCTGTCCGCCATGGCGCCACCCAGCTTGCCGCAGTGCCGCCGCTGTGGATGCAGCTTGCCGGGCTCGACTGGCCGCAGACGGCCTTGCGAACCCTCTCGGCCAGCGGCGGGCGGATGCCCGAACCCACGGTGCGGGCGCTTCGCCGATGCTTTCCCGATGCACGGCTCCACCTCATGTACGGGCTGACCGAGGCGTTCCGTTCGACGACGCTTCCGCCCGAACTCGCCGACACCTGCCCGTGGAGCATCGGCCGCGCCATTCCCGGTGCCGAGGTGCTGGTGGTGCGGCCCGACGGCAGCCTCACCGCCGACGGCGAGCCGGGAGAGCTGGTGCACTGCGGCCCGCTGGTGACTGCGGGCTATTGGCAAGACCCCGAGCAAACGGCGCTCCGGTTCCGGCCGGCGCCAGTGGCTTCGCGCTTCGGCGGCACGGCAGTCTGGTCTGGCGATACGGTGGTCCGCGAGGCGGGTGGCCTGTTGCGATTCGTTGGCAGGGCGGATGAGACCATCAAGACCATGGGAATGCGCGTGTCGCCGACCGAGATCGAGGAGATCGCGCTTGGAAGCGGCGCGCTTGCCGGCGCGGTCGCCCTCGGGGTCCCTGACGAGACCGCCGGCATGCGGATCCGCCTCCTCGCGGTCGCCGCACCCGGGCTCGACCTTGCCAGCGCTTCGGTGAGCCTTGCCGCCCATTTCCGCCGTGAGGCCCCGGCCCACTTCGCGCCGGCCGAGATCCGCTTTCTTGACGCGCTGCCACTGTCGCCCAATGGCAAGATCGATCGCGCGGCCTTGCGCCGGGAGCATGGGGCATGACGGCCGCCGATCCCGACGCCCGCATGCCGCCAGGTTTCCGCCGCGACCCCGTCGGCCGCCTGCTGATCGCCGGCAGGCCAGCCGAAGCCTGGGCCGAAGACGCCGGCGAAACGCCGCTGTTCGTCTACGACATGGGACTGGTTCGCGCCCGGATTGCCGAGGTGCGGGCAGCGCTTCCAGCCGGCGTCCGGCTCCACTATGCCGTCAAGGCCAACCCGATGCCCGATCTTCTGCGGGCGATGGTGCCACTCGTGGACGGGTTCGACATCGCCTCCGGGGGCGAACTCGCGCGCGCGCTGGCAGCGGGAATGGGCGCGCGGCACATCAGCTTCGCCGGGCCTGGTAAGCGCGATCGCGAGCTCGAGGCCACTATCCGGGCTGGTGCAATCCTCTCGATCGAATCTGCCGGCGAGGCTGCGCGCGCGATCGCGATCGCCACGCGTCTCGGATTGCAGGCCTCGGCGATGCTGCGGATCAATCCCCCCTTCGAGCTTCGCGGGTCTGGCATGCGCATGGGAGGTGGGGCGCGCCCGTTCGGGGTCGACGCTGCCGATGCGGCGGCCGTGCTCGCCACCCTTGCCCACCCCGCAATCGACTTTGTCGGTTTCCATGTGTTCGCCGGCTCGCAGAACCTCGATGCTGCCGCAATCGCGGAGGCCCAGGCCCTGACCATAGGGCTGGTCGCCCATCTTGCCGCCGCAGCGCCGGGGCCGGTCCGGCTCGTCAATCTTGGCGGCGGCTTCGGCGTGCCCTATTTTCCGGCCGATCGCCCGCTCGATCTTGCCGCTGTTGGCGCTGCGCTTGGCGACACGCTGCGTGCCCGCCCGTCCATCCTCGCGGATTGCGCGTTTGCCGTCGAGCTCGGCCGTTATCTTGTCGCCGAAGCTGGAGTCTATCTGACCCGTGTCGTCGACCGGAAACGCTCGCACGGCACCCTGTTCCTCGTGACCGATGGCGGGCTTCACCACCAGCTTGCCGCAAGCGGAAACCTCGGCAGCGCAGTCCGCCGCAACTATCCCCTCGTCAATGCGACCCGGGCCGACGGCGTCCGGGAGACTGCCAACATCGTCGGCTGCCTGTGCACGCCGCTCGACCGCCTGGGTGAGGGCGTCGTTCTGCCCGAAACAAAGGTCGGCGACCTGATCGCAGTGTTCATGGCTGGCGCCTACGGCCGGACTGCAAGCCCCGAAGCCTTCCTCGGCCACCCGCCGCCGGCCGAACGGCTGGCCGGGTCTGCGCCCGTCAATCCGGTCAGGGCTTCAGGAACCGCTCTCTGACCGACCCGTCGTTTGGTGGAGCCCTCATGTCCGCCGGCGGCAGCAGGAGCTTGGCAGTGAGCGCCCCGGCCGCCACGCCAAGGGCAAGCCCGACGAGCCAAACGAGGAGTGCGCTCCGCGCGCCAGGGCCTCCGTCACCGCGCATACCCCGTTGTCATGCCTCCAGTTACTAGAGCCACAAAATCTGCAAGAATCGTGCCATCCTTGCTTCTCCCGGAAAATCAGAAGCTTGGGTCTTTCGAAAAATGGCAAGTGTAAAATTTCCCGACATTCAGCAGTAATGCGCCGCAGCAAAATACAGGCCGTCGGCCGGTGCGTTCAATCCAAGTGCAGCCCGGTTGCGCGCGGCAAGCGCATCCGCGACGCGCTCGACGCGCCACCGGCCGAGCCCGACAAGGACAAGCGCACCAACCATCGATCGCACCTGGTGATGCAGGAACGACCGGGCAGCAGCCTCGACCACGAGACCATTCTTGCCTTCTGGCACGACCTCGAGCCTGTCGAGCGTCTTCACGGGCGAGGCTGCCTGGCAGTGGACCGAGCGGAACGTCGTGAAGTCGTGGCGGCCGATCAGGCAGGCGGATGCCGCGCGCATCGCCTCGACATCGAGCGGGCGCGGCACCCGCCAGGCCCGCCCGGCATCGAGCGTGAGCGGGGCACGCCGCATGACCAGCCGGTAGCGGTAGGCCCGGCCGATGCAGGAGAAACGGGCGTGGAAACCGGCTGGAGCCTCGGCGCAGTCGAGCACTGCGACCCGCGCGCCGGCCTCGCGCAGACGGGCGTTCAGCGCCTCCATCAGCCGAAACGGCGTGATGGTCCTGGCAACGTCGACATGCGCCGGCATGGCGAGCGCGTGAACGCCGGCATCCGTGCGGCCGGCGGCATGAAAGGTCGCGGTCTCGCCTGTCACTGCCGCAAGCGCCGCCTCCAGGGATTCCTGCACGGAAGGGCCATGGGCCTGGCGCTGCCAGCCCATGAAGCCGCGGCCATCCCACTCCAGGGTCAGGCGGAAGCGGGTCATCCGAGAAGGGCATCCGGGCCAAGCCGCGCGCCCCTCTGCCACGCCTCGGCAGCCATGGTCGGCCGACCGGCCGGCTGAACCGTGACGAGGCGCAGCGCGCCGCTGCCGCACGCCACCACGCCGGCTTTGCCGAGCCGCCCCGGCTGGCCTGCCGTTTCGGTGTCCGCAACGTCTGCGGCGATCAGCTTCACCCGCTGGCCCCCGGCCATGAACCAGGCGCCAGGGGCAGGCGGCATGGCTCGCACCAGTCGCTCGATGTCGCAGGCGGTAGAGGTCCAGTCGATCCGGGCCTCGGCCTTGTCGATCTTGGCCGCATAGGTCGCCAGCGCTTCGTCCTGCGCCTCGGGAACGAGCCTGTCGAGACAGGCAAGCGCATCGACCATCAGCCGGGCGCCCGTCGCTGCCAGTTCGGCAGTGAGCATCCCCGCTGTCTTGCGGGCGATTGGTGTCGCGGCCTTCAGAAGCATCGGCCCGGTGTCGAGGCCGGGTTCCATCCGCATGATGGTGACGCCCGTTTCGCTGTCTCCGGCAAGGATGGCCCGCTGGATCGGCGCTGCGCCGCGCCAGCGCGGCAGGAGCGAGGCGTGGATGTTGAAGCAGCCCCGGCGCGGCGCCTCGAGGATCGAGGGTGGCAGGATGAGGCCATAGGCGGCAACGACTGCGGCATCGGCCTCGAGTGCCGCGAAGGCGGCAGCTTCATCCGGGCCGCGCAGCCGCTCCGGGCTCCGCACCGGAAGGCCGAGCGCCTCGGCCCGCTGCTGCACCGGCGATGCCGTGAGCCGGCCGCGATTTCCCGGGCGGGGCGGCTGGGTGTAGACGGCTGCGACCTCGTGGCCGGCGTCCACCAGCGCGTCGAGCGCGGGCACGGCGAATTCGGGGGTTCCCATGAAGGCGAGGCGCATGGCAGGGCCCTAGCAATGGCATCGCCCCACGCGAAGACCGGAGCCGATGAACTGGAAGTGGCGCAGGCCATGCTGGCACGCCTGCCCGGCCTCGGCCCGCGCTCGGCGCGCCGCGCGCGCCTTCATCTCCTCAAGAACCGCGACCGGCTGCTGGGCCCGCTGGTCGAGGCGCTTGCCCGGGTCGATCGCGCGCTCGCCGAGTGCCCCGAATGCGGCAACCTCGACGTGGTGTCGCCCTGCCGGGTCTGCACCGACCCGAAGCGCGATCCCGCGCTCCTGTGCGTCGTTGCCGACGTGGCCGACCTCTGGGCGATCGATCGTGCCCGGCTGTTTCCCGGCCGGTTCCACGTGCTCGGCGGGCTTCTTTCGGCGCTCGATGGGGTGCGCCCGGAACATCTTGCGATCGACCGTCTGCTCGCCCGCCTCGATGGCGTTTCGGAAGTGGTGCTGGCCATGAACGCGACGCTCGAGGGCCAG
>CALLWN010000014.1 GCA_938016505.1 uncultured Sphingomonadaceae bacterium | reverse complement strand
GCCTGGGCAATGGCAAGCCCGGTCTCGCCCGGCTTCACCACATGGGCCCGGCCGCCGGGCACCGGCCTGCCGTCGGCGAGAGCCGGCACCGGCTTCCACGCCGGCGCTGGCGCCGGGCGCGCCGGCTCGATCCGCGATTTTGGCTGAGGGGTCGGCGGCTGCCGCGTCGCGCAGCCGGCAACGAGCAGCAGGAGGAGGGCAAGCGCGCGCACGCCCCGGCTCTAGCGGCGCTGGCGCCGCCCGGCCAAGCGGCGCTGCGTCCGGGCAAACATGGTTAACGGCAACAAAACTGTCGGCTGGCTTTACACCCCGCACCCCCCCGCCGTCGGCCGGCAGCGGCAAGAGACTGAAATTTCAGGAATCGGTGATTCAATCGGAATGTGGCATGATTTTAGCAGCTCTTTGCGCATCAACTGGAAAGGAAAGACCCGCATGCGCCTGCTTCCCGCCCTTGCCGCCCTTGCCGCCATCACCGCTGCCGCCCCCGCCGCCGCCGCCTTCTTCGAAGGCTTCGAAGGCGAGACCGCCGGCTCCTCGATCCTCGACTACGCCAGCTTCGCCAACTGGACGGTGACCAACGGCACGGTCGACCTCATCCGCTCGGGCGAATATGGCATCATCTGCCGCACCGGCAGCTATTGCGTCGATCTCGACGGCAGTTCCTTCGCGGCCGGCACCCTCACCCTCACCACGCCCATCGCGTTCGCGGCCGGCGACTTCATCGACATCGTCTTCTGGGTCAGCGGCAACCAGCGCGGCTGGTCAGACGACCGCTTCGCCTGGTATGCCCTGTTTGCCGGTCCCACCAACCTGATCGACTTCCAGTGGCTCGTCGCAGGAAGCTACGGTTCGCCGGTCTCCATTGATAATGTGATCAGCGGCGACCAGCTTTCCGATCCCATTCCCTTCTCGGCCCCGTTCGCCAGCTACGGCTTCCGCTTCACGGCGGGCAACGCAGGCGCGCTCACCCTCTCCATCGACGATACCGGCGGCGACCAGGTCGGCCCCGTCCTCGACGATGTGGAAATCAACCTTCGCTCGGCCGGCGGCGTGGTGCCCGAGCCCGCCACCTGGGCGATGCTGGTCGCCGGCTTCGGGCTCGTCGGCGCCGTCGCCCGTCGCCGCCGCCCCGCCGCCGCCTAGCCCTCGAGCGCTGCCGTGAGCGTCGCCATGGTGGCGCGGTGGGTCAGGTCGAGGTGGAGCGGGGTCACCGAGACATAGCCTTCGCGCACCGCCTCGAGATCGGTCCTGTGGCCGGGAGTTTCCACCTCCCGGCCATAGCCGAACCAGTAATAGGGGAAGCCCCGGGGGTCGATCCGCGCGTCGATCCGGATATGGCCATAGTCGCGGAACCCCTGCGTCGTCACCCGCACCCCCAGCGGCTCGGCCCGCGCCGGGAAGTTGATGTTGAGCAGCACGCCCTCGCCCCAGTCGGAGGCGGCCACGCGGCGGATGATGTCGGCCGCACATGCTTCGGCGGCAGCGAAGCTCTCGGCGCCATGGGTGTAGTCCGCCATCGCCTGCGACAGCGCGATTGCGCGCACCCCGGCCAGCGTGCCTTCCATCGCCGCCGAGACGGTCCCCGAATAGGTCACGTCCTCGGCGAGATTCGGGCCCCGGTTCACGCCCGAGAGGATGAGATCGGGCCGGTCCCCGTTCATGAGGTGGCCGAGCGCCATCATCACCGAATCGGTCGGCGTGCCGGCAACCGCGAACCGCCGCGGGCCGAGCTCGCGCACCCGCAGCGGCCGGGTCAGCGTCAGCGAATGGCCCGCGCCCGACTGTTCCTCGGCGGGTGCCACGAACCACAGGTCGTCCGAGATCTGCCGGGCGATCCGCTCGAGCGCGGCAAAGCCGGGCGCATTGATTCCATCGTCGTTGGTGAGCAGGATCCGCATCAGGCCTCCGGTTGCAGCGTGGAGATGCCGTCCATGTAGGAGACGAGCGGTGGCGGCACCGTGACGCTGCCGTCGGCCTGCTGGAAATTCTCGAGCACCGCAACCAGCGCCCGGCCGACTGCGACGCCAGAGCCATTGAGCGTGTGGACGAAGCAGGTGCCCTTCTCGCCGCGCGCCCGCACCCGTGCCTCCATCCGCCGGGCCTGGAAGTCGCCACACCAGGAGACCGACGAAATCTCCCGGAAGACCCCTGCGCCTGGCAGCCACACCTCGAGATCGTAGGTGCGCCGTGCGGCAAAGCCCATGTCGCCCGCGCACAGGAGCATCCGCCGGTAGGGAAGCCCCAGCGCCTCGAGCACCGCCTCGGCCGCCTCCACCATCCGCAGATGCTCGGCCGCAGCCTGCTCGGCGGCGCAGATCGTCACCAGCTCGACCTTCTCGAACTGGTGCTGGCGGATGAGCCCGCGGGTGTCGCGCCCGGCCGCACCCGCCTCGCGGCGGAAACAGGGGGTGAGCGCAGTGAGGCGCAGCGGCAGCGCCTCCTCGTCGAGGATCTGCTCGCGCACCAGGTTGGTCAGGCTCACCTCGGCAGTCGGGATCAGCCAGCGCCCGTCCACCGTCTCGAACTGGTCGTCGCGGAACTTGGGCAGCTGCGCCGTCCCGTACATCGCCGGCTCGCGCACCAGCAGCGGCACCACCGTCTCGCGCCAGCCGGCCGCGACCGCCCGGTCGAGCATGAACTGGCCGAGCGCGCGGTGGAGCCGCGCCAGCCCGCCCGACAGCACCGCAAACCGCGCCCCGGCGATCCGCGCCGCGGCTTCCGGGTCATGTCCCAGCCGCGCTGCCAGCGCGTCATGCTCCACGCCAAACCTGCGCGTCTCGCCCCAGCGCTTCACCTCGACATTGCCGGTCTCGTCGAGCCCGTCGGGCACATCCTCGGCCGGCAGGTTCGGCAGCTGGCCCGCCAGCACCTCGACCCGCTCCATCGCGCCAGCCTCGGCGGCCTCGGCTGCTGCAATCCGGTCCTTGAGCATCGCCACTTCGGCCTTGAGCGCTTCGGCCTCGTCGGCGGCACCGCGCGCCATCGCAGCGCCGATCGCGCGCGACAGGTCGTTGCGCCGGGCGAGATCGGCCTGGAGCAGGGTCTGGATGGTCCGGAGCGCCTTGTCGGCCTCCATCACCGCGTCCGAGGCGCGGGCGATGCCGCGCCGGGCAAGCGCGGCATCGAAGGCCGCCGGGTCGGCGCGAAGCGCCTTCAGGTCGTGCATGGCGGGCCCTATGGGCCCGCGCGCCGCAAAAGGCGAGGGGGGGCTCAGCCGTCGATCCGCACCGGCCTCACGAACCAGCGCTCCAGCGTCTTCGCGATCTGCTCGCCAGACGCCGGAAGCGGCCGGGGCACGGCGCCCACTGCCCCCGATTCGAGCGCCCAGGCAAGCATGGCATCGGCATCCGAGACCTCGATCCCGTGCCGCAGCAGCGCGGCCCTGATCCGCTGGCAGGCCGGCTTCCACGCCGGCGGCACCGGCGCCTCCCTCAGCACGTGCGGCACGATCTCCGGCTCGTCGCGCATCGCTGCTGCCGCCATCCGCTCGGCGTGGCGGAATTCGACCCGCATCAGCCGCGCGTAGGTCCGGTCGGCTGCCACCTCGAGGCCGAGGTCGGTCAGGAGCCCGGCCTCGATGAGCGCATCAGCGATCCCGCTCTTCATCGCCGAGGGCTTGATCGCGACCACGCAGTCGGGCGCCGCCTCGTCCGGCAGCGCGTCGGCCAGCGAGGCCAGGCTGAACGGCAGCGTCGGCCAGGAAAAGGGGGTGCCCTCGAAATCCTGCATCTCGAGCCCCATGCTGCCGTTCGCATAGGGGGTGAGCCGCAGCCGCACGTCGATCCGCCCGCGCGGCAGCGCGACCGGCACCGCGGGCGTCACCCGCTCGCCGGCATCGGCGGCGGGGGCCCGGGTTCGAAACGGCTTCGTCACGCCTGAGAATGACGGGCGCGGCCGCCAGCGCTTTGCCCCGCTTCGAGGTAAACCCCCCTCAGCCTCGCCGGTCCCCGGCCCGGTGCCCCCTAGTCATCCTCGAGCGGCAGCCCAGGCTGGCTCGCCGCCGCCTCCGGCGGCGGCCGCAGCCCGAGATGCGCCCAGCCAGGCGGGTTCAGCACCCGCCCGCGCGCCGTCCGGCCGATGAGCCCGGTCTGGAGCAGGAACGGCTCCACCACATCCTCGAGCGTGTCGCGCGCCTCGGAAAGGCCCGCCGCCAGCGTCTCGATCCCGACCGGCCCGCCCCGGTAGAGATCGGCGATCATCCACAGATAGCGCCGGTCCTGGGCATCGAGCCCGAGCCGGTCCACCTCGAGCCGGGTCAGCGCCGCATCGGCGAACGCCGCATCGACCGGAGCGCTCCGCCCGGCGGCAAAGTCGCGCACCCGCCGCAGCAGCCGCCCGGCGATCCGCGGCGTCCCGCGCGACCGGCGGGCGATCTCGCGCGCCCCGCCCTCCTCGAGCGCAAGCCCGAGCAGCGCCGCCGCCCGGGTCACCACCAGGAACAGCTCGTCCTCGGTGTAGAAGACGAGCCGCACCGGGATCCCGAACCGGTCGCGCAGCGGCTGCGAGACGAGGCCGGCGCGCGTCGTCGCGCCGATCAGCGTGAAGGGCGGAAGATCGATCCGGATCGCGCGCGCCGAAGGCCCCTCGCCGATCATGATGTCGAGCGCCCGGTCCTCCATCGCCGGGTAGAGGATTTCCTCGACGCTCGCCGGAAGCCGGTGGATCTCGTCGATGAACAGCACGTCGCGCGGCTCGAGGTTGGTCAGCAGCGCAGCAAGGTCCCCGGCCCGGGCGATCACCGGGCCCGAGGTCGCCCGGAACCCCACGCCGAGCTCGCGCGCCACGATCTGGGCGAGCGTCGTCTTGCCGAGCCCGGGCGGGCCAGCGAGCAGCAGGTGATCGAGCGCCTCGCCCCGCCCGCGCGCGGCATCGATGAAGACGCGCAGATTGTCCCGCGCCGCTGCCTGGCCGACAAACTCGGCAAGGCTGCGCGGCCGCAGCGCTGCATCTTGGTCCGCCGGCTGCGCCGCAGGCGAGGTGAGCCCGCTCATCCCGCAGTCATCCTGCGCTCATCCCGCGCTCACCGGGCCGCACGCCGCAGCGCCTCGCGAACGAGCGCGGCCGTCTCCGCCCCATCCCCAAGCGCCGCCTCGGCCGCAGCCACCGCCGCTGCTGCCTCGGGCCCGCGAAAGCCGAGATTGGCCAGCGCCGAGAGCGCCTCGCGCGCAGCAGCAGCCGGGGAGGGGAGGGCGGGTGCCGCCTGGCCCGCCGCCACCGGGCCGGCCGGCGCCACCCCGCGCAGCTCGGTCACGAGCCGCGCTGCGAGCTTCGCCCCCACGCCGGGCGCCCGCGCCAGCGTCGCCCGGTCCTCGGCCGCGATCGCCCGGAACAGCTCGGCAGGCGAGAGCGTCGAGAGGATCGCGAGCGCGAGCCGCCCGCCCACCCCCTGCACGCCCGTCAGGTGGCGGAACCAGTCGCGCTCGGCCGCCTCGAGAAAGCCGTAGAGGGTGATCGAGTCCTCGCGCACCTGGGTCTCCACCTGGAGCCTGACGGCAGCGTCGGGCACGAGCCGGCCGAGCGTCCTGGCCGAGGCCTGCACCAGATAGCCCACCCCGCCCACCTCGATCACGGCATGGTCGGCGCCAAGGGCTGCCACCGTGCCGGCGAGCAGCGCGATCATGCCGCGAGCCCGCGCTGCCGCGCGCCCGCCGCCGCGATCGCAACGGCAAGCGCATCGGCCGCATCGGCCGAGACCGGGCCGGCGGCCGGCAGCAGCCGCTGCACCATGAAGGCGACCTGCGCCTTGTCCGCCGCCCCCGTGCCGACCAGAGCCTTCTTGACGAACCGGGCCGCAAGCTCATGCACCGGCAGCCCGGCGAGCCCGGCCGCGAGCAGGGCCACCCCGCGCGCCTCGCCAAGCTTCAGTGTCGACTGCGGGTTGCGGTTCTGGAAGACCTCCTCGATCGCCACCGCCTGCGGTGCGTGGCGCGCCATCACCTCGGCAAGGCCGGCGTGGAGCGCGGCAAGCCGGAGTGCAAGCGGGTCGGCCGCCTGCGTCACCACCACGCCATGGCCGAGATGGGCGAGCCGGGCCCCGTCCACCAGCACCACGCCCCAGCCGGTCCGCGCAAGGCCGGGGTCGAGCCCCAGCAGCCGGAGCGGGCCGGCGCTCCTCATGCCAGCGCGTCCGCCACCTCGTCGCTCATGTCATGGTTGCCATAGACCGCCTGGACATCGTCGGAATCTTCCAGCGCGTCGATGAGCTTCAGCAGCATCCGGGCATCCTCGGCCGAGACCTCGACCAGGTTCTGCGGCCGCCACGCGAGCTTTGCCCCCTGCGCCTCGCCAAGCCGGGCCTCGAGCGCCTTCGCCACTTCATGGAGCGCCTCGGGCGCGGTCCAGATCTCATGGACCTCCTCCGAGCTCTCCACATCCTCGGCCCCCGCCTCGAGCGCAGCCTCGAACACCGCCTCGGCGCTCCCCGCCGACGCCGGGTAGGTGATGAGCCCCAGCCGGTCGAACTGGTGGGCAACCGCGCCCGAGG
>CALLWN010000013.1 GCA_938016505.1 uncultured Sphingomonadaceae bacterium | reverse complement strand
GCTGCCGAGTGACCCATTCCATCATGTAGGAAAATGTTCCACGTGGAACATTTTCCTACAGTTTTCCTACAGCCTGACGGCAGTTCCCGCCGCCGTCACCATCAGCATCGAGCCGCCGCCGCCGACTGTCTCATAGTCGAGATCGACCCCGATCACCGCATCGGCGCCGCGCTTCTCGGCCTCGGCTGCCAGCTCGGCGAGGGCCGTCTCGCGGGCGTCGCGCAGCACTTCCTCATAGGCGCCCGACCGGCCGCCGACGATGTCGCGCACGCTTGCGAACAGGTCGCGGAACAGGTTGGCGCCGACGATCGCCTCGCCGGCGACGACGCCGAGATATTCGCGCACGGGCCGGCCCTCGACGGCCGGTGTGGTGGTCACGATCATGGCATCATCTCCCTGACGGCCCGGGCGAGCATCACGCCGGCGAGGTGGGCGCGATATTCGGCAGACGCATGGATGTCGGAATTGATGTCGTCGCGCACGAGCGGGGGGACCGGCGCGGGGGGGGCGGCCGAGAGCGCGGCCTCTGCGTCAGCCCAGCGGAACACCGAATAGGCAACCCCGGTGACGGCCACCCGCACGCCTTCGGGGAAGCGGGCGACCGCAACTCCGGCGAGCGCGTAGCGCGATGCCGGGTGGCGGAACTTGGCGTAGGCGAATGCTTCCGGCACCCGGAACTGCACTTCGGTCAGGATTTCGCCATCGCCAAGCGCGGTTGCGAACATGCCCTGGAAGAAATCGTCGGCGGCGTGCGTTCCCTCGGTTGTTGCAAGCACGGCGTCGAGGGCGAGCACTGCGGCCGGATAGTCGGCAGCCGGATCATTGTTGGCGAGGCTGCCGCCGATGGTGCCGCGCCGTCTGACCTGCGGGTCGCCGATGCCGGCGGCAAGCCGGGCGAGGCCGGGGATGGCGGCGGCCACGACGGGCGAGGCGGCCACCTCGGCGTGGCGCGCCATGGCGCCGACGATGAGCCGGTCGCCCTCGCGGCGGATCGACTCGAGCCCGGGCACGCGGGACAGGTCGATGAGCGTCTCGACCGCGCGCAGGCCCGACTTCATCGCCGGGATGAGGGTGTGGCCACCGGCGAGGAAGGCGGCATCGCCTGAGAAGGCGCGGCGGGCGGCGCCGAGGCTTTCCGGCCTTTCAAGGGTGAAGGGGGTCATGCGGGCTCCTTCAGAAGGCCGGCCTCGGCCATGGCGCGGGCGCCGGCGCGGATCGCGGCGACAATGTTCTGGTAGCCGGTGCAGCGGCACAGATTGCCCTCGAGCTCGTGGCGGACGGTCGCCTCGGAGACATCGGGGCCATGGGCGTTTGCGATCGCGATCCCCGCCATCACCATGCCCGGTGTGCAGAAGCCGCACTGAAGCCCGTGGGCGGACTTGAAGGCGGCCTGCATCGGGTGGAGCGCCTCGGGCGTGCCAAGGCCCTCGATCGTGGTCACCTCGCTGCCTTCGCAGCTGGCGACAAGCACGGTGCAGGCCTTCACCACTTCGCCATCGACCATCACGTTGCAGGCGCCGCACTGGCTGGTGGTGCACCCGACATGGGTGCCGGTCAGGCCGAGATCGTCGCGCAGCCAGTCGACCAGCAGCCGATGATCGGGCGATGTCACCTCCCGCACGCTTCCGTTGACGCTGATGCCCATCGTCTCTCCCCTGTCTCAGGCGGCCCTTGGCGCCGTGTTCGGCGCCATGAAGGCCGCAAGCCCTGCCGACTGCTCGGCGACCATCCGCCGGCCCTCGTCGCTCGCCTTCGCCCGCCCCCACCAGGCGGCAAGGCCGGGCTGGGCCTCGAGCAGCTTGGCGGTGCCGAACGCTGCGTCGAAGGCATCGAGGAAGAAGAACACCGGCATCAGCGTCGCGTCCGCCAGCGTCGGCTGGTCGCCGGCCGCCCAGGCCGTGTCGGCCCCGCGCAGCGTCTCGAGCTGGCCGAGCGCCTTCCCGAGCGCTTCGAGCGCGGCCGGCACTTCGTCCGGCTTCTCCCGCGCCCGAAAGATGGGGGTGAGCGCAGGCGCCAGGTAGAGATCGGCGAAGCGGGCGAGGAGACGCGCCTTCGCGCGGGCCCTGGCGTCGCCGGGAAGGAGGCTCGGCCCGTCGAGCACCTCCTCGAGATACTCGGCGATCACGGCCGATTCGGGCAGGTGGAAGTCGCCGTCCTCGAGGCAGGGCATCTTCCCCATCGGGTTGAGCGCGAGATAGCCCGGCGTCTTCAGCCCGCCCTCGGGCATGGCGACCGGCAGGTCATGGCCCTTGAACCGGGCCGCGAGCGCTGCCCTCATGACATAAGGTGACAGAAGACCGCCGAAGATGCGCATCAATCTCTCCTCATTGCAGGCCGAGCGCCGCCGTGTAGGTCTCGAGCAGCGCCTCGGCCTCGGCCCGCGTGTGGCTCTCCATCCTGCGAAGACGCACGATCGCCCGCATCGTCTTCGGATCATAGCCCTGGCCCTTCGCCTCGGCATAGACCTCGCGGATCTGCCCCATCACGGCGGCCTTTTCCTCCTCGAGGGTTTCGATCCGTTCGATGAACTGGCGGAGATGCTCTGACGCGACGGTGGCCATGGCGAGGCGCCTAGCCCGCCACCTTCCGCCCGGCAATGGCAAGATCTATGGGCCTGCCATGGACGCCGTGCCGCCTCCCGACGCGCCGCGCGGCGCCCCCTCTGCCGCCCCTGCCGCTGCCCCTGCCGCCGCTCCGGCGCGCCCGGCCGCTGGCGTGGTGCGAGGGGGCGCGCCCTCGGGCACGCTCGGCGAGCTGGCGCGGCTTGCCGGGCCGGTCATGGTCTCGCGATTCGGGATCATGGCGATGGGGGTCACCGACGCGATCGTCGTCGGCCGCCACTCGGCGACCGAACTCGGCTTTCATGCGCTCGGCTGGTCGCTGACGGCGATCATCCTCGTCGGCGGGATCGGGCTGTTGTCCGGCACCCAGGTGCTGACGGCGCGCCACCGCGGCGCCGGCCGGCCGGAGCGCACCGGCGCGGTGCTCCAGCGCGGCATCGGCCATGCGCTCGTCATCGGGCTCGTCTCGACGGCAGCGCTGCTGCTGCTTGGGCCGCCTGCGCTTGCGCTTGCGCTTGACGCCGAGCTTGCCCGCGGCGCTGCCGCTGCGATGGCGATCTTCGCGCTTTCGCTCACCCCCTATCTGGTCGCCGACGCGCTCATCTTCTGGTTCGAGGCGCACGAGCGGCCCGAGAAGCCGGCGGTGGCGCTCTGGCTTGCCAACGCCGTCAACCTTGCGCTCGCCTTGTGGCTGGTGCCCGGCCTCTCGCCGTTCGGCGTGGAAGGCGCGGTCGGCGCCGGCTGGGCGACGCTCGGCGCACGGACCTTCCTGATGCTGGCGCTTGTCGCGATGCTCGTCGCCTGGAAGCCGGCGCGGGCGTTCGGCGCCTTCCGCCGCCATGCGCCGGACCCGGCCGAGGCGCGCGAGCAGCGCCGGCTGGGCTATGCCGCCGGTGCCTCGTTCGTGATGGAGGGTGGCGGTTTCTCGCTCCTCAACCTGGTGGCCGGGCAGATCTCGGCGCTGACGGTCGCGGCCTGGGCGGTTGTCGGCAATGTGGCGGCCGTCGTCTTCATGGCCCCGCTCGGGATCGCGACCGCAACCGCAGTCCTTGTCTCCCGCTCGGTGGGTGCCGGGCATCTGCCCGGAGTTCGCCGCGCCTTCAGCCTCGGCATGGGAAGCAGCCTCGCCCTGCTCGCCGCCGTCTCGGTGCTGCTGTTCGTCGAGGCCGGGCCGGTCGCCCGGCTCTACACCGGGGACCCGGAGGTGCTCGCCATCCTGCCGCCGGCGCTGGCGCTTGGCGCGCTGTTCTACATGGCCGATGGCGTGCAGGTGGTGGCCGCCAACGCGCTCAGGGCGCGCGGCGACATCTGGTTCCCGACCATCATGCACGCGGTCTCCTACATCGGCGTCATGCTGCCGCTGGCGTGGCTGTTCGCCATCACCCTCGGTCTCGGCCTC
>CALLWN010000012.1 GCA_938016505.1 uncultured Sphingomonadaceae bacterium | reverse complement strand
GGCAACATCTTCCGCGGCTCGGTGCTGGGCGGCTGGGGCGATCTCGACGAACGCGGCGTCAACGTGATGGCCGGGGTGTCGGTCTCGGACCACAGGGCGCTGCGCGGCGACCAGCGCGCGTTTGTCAACACATTCCAGCCGAACCGGGGGCTTTCACCCGACACCAGGGGCACCCCGTTCGGGACCATCTTCCCGCTTGGCGTGGGGCCGAACACGCCGCTTGGCACGATCATCGCCTCGGCCGGGACGGCGCCGCTCATCCCCGGGACGACGACCCGGGCCGGGGCCGGGATCAATGTGCTCGATCTGCCCGGCCAGCCGGGCTGCGGGGTGATCGACGGCATGGGGCCCTATGACGAGCTGCTGTGGGACCTGCCGGGGGCACGCTTCGCCTGCGCCTGGGACACCGGCCGGGCTGCCGTGCTGCAGCAGCCGATCGAGACGGTGACCTGGATCGGGCGGGTGACGGGCCGCGTCGGGGAGCATCGCGTCTTCGGCGAGGTGACAGGCTCGGACGCCAACTCGGCCAAGCGCTTCTCGAACCTCCAGCTCGTGCCCAACACCTCGACGCAGAATTTCGCCTTCCCACGAACGGCGCAGAATGCGGCGACCTACGACCGGGTGTTCAACGCGCTGGTCGCCGCCTTCCCCGATGACGCGACGCTTGCCGGCCGGCGGGGGTTGCCGATCGCCTATCGCTGGCGCTGCATCGAGTGCGGGGTGCGCGAGATCGAGACGAACACCCAGACGTTGCGCACCCTGTTCGGGGCCGAGGGGCCGATCGCGGCCAACTGGACCTACGAGGCGACCGTCTCGTGGGGCTGGTCGAAGGCGGAGTCGACGCTGGGTTCGGGCTATTACTACCGCAACACGACCCGGGATGCGGCCGGCAACATCATCGCCAACGGCATCATCGATGCCCTGAACACCGGCATCATCAACCCCTTCCTGCTGCCCGGCGAGACCCAGAGCGCGGAGGCGCTGGCGCTGCTTGAAGGCGCTTCGGCGCGCGGCGTCACCCTCTATGGCGGGAAGTTCGGGCTGACCCAGGTGGAAGGGTCGGCCTCGGGCCCGCTGTTCCGGCTGCCGCATGGCACGGTCCAGGGTGCGTTCGGCATCGACTACCGGCGCGAGACCTACCGATTCAACGGCGACCGGCGAGAGGCCGCAGCGCGGCCCTTCATCATCGCCGCCCCGTTCGACAATGCCAATGCGCTCGATGGCGTGAAGCGCGAGATCATCGCCGGCTATGGCGAGGTGCTGGTGCCGGTGCTGCCCGGGCTCGACGTGACCGGGGCCTTCCGGGTGGACGACTACACCGGCTTCGGCACCACGACCAACCCCAAGGTCTCGGTGCGTTACCGCCCGGGCCAGCGGGTCATGTTCCGCGGCAGCTACAACACCGGCTTCAGGGTGCCGACCTTCAACCAGATCTTCAACGGGACCCTGGAGTCGCCCTATTCCGGCCGGGACCTTGCCGACCCCGCGAGATGCCGAGGCGGCAAGCCCGACACCGCCATTCCGGGATGCGAGGTGGTGCAGCCGAGCATCCTGACCGGCGGCAAGCCCGACCTCGGGCCGGAGGAGAACCGTCAGTTCAACGCCGGCGTGGTGTTCGAGCCCGGCGCGCGGGTCTCGCTCTCGATCGACTACTGGAACATCCGCCGCGACGGCACGATCCAGCTGCTGCCGCTCCAGCAGATTGTCGCCAACTTCGACCTCTTTCCCGAGCGGTTCATCCGCGACGGGGCGGGCAATCTGGTCACCATTGACCAGCGCTGGATCAACAGCGGCGAGACCCGGACTGCGGGGCTGGAGTTTTCCGGCCGGGTCGGGTTTGACGCGCTTTCGGGGGAATGGCTTGCCGGGTTCGACGGCAGCATGCTTCTGAAGAAGCGGTCGCGGCTTGTGCCGAGCGCCAGTTTCGGGCCGAGCGAGATCGGAGTGTTCACCTTCAACAACGACCTTGGCTTGAAGTGGCGGCACAACATCTTCTTCACCTACACCAACGGGCCGTGGACCGCCTCGCTGTCGCAGATCTTCCGCAAGGGCTATGAGAACCAGGTGCTGCCGGGCGTTGCCGCCGGGCGGGTTTCGCCGCCCGACCTTGTCGAGCGCACCGACGGCTATCTCATCCACAATGTCTCGCTGGGCTACGAAGTGCGGCAGTGGTTCAACCTGACCTTCGGCGTGAAGAACCTGTTCAACGCCGACCCGCCGTTTGCGGTGGCCTATGACAGCAACACCGGGGCAGGAAGCTCGTGGGAGCCGCGCGTTGCCGACCCGCGCGGACGGTCGTTCACGCTGCTCGGCGAGTTCCGCTTCTGAGGACCCGATGCGCGTCCAATTGGGAGCGTGATTCCGGCCGCACGAGGGCCTAGACGGGTCTCGACCGGTTGAGGGACCGGGTGATGCGAGGGAGCCTAGGGTGAGAAGGAACGGAGTTTGGCGCGGCGCGCTTGTTGGCGTGGCTGTTGCCGGGATGGTGGGGCTGCAGGGCTGCGGGCAGGTCGAGACGGCAGGTCAGGCGATGCCGGTTGGGCATGACAGCATGGCGCGGGCCGGCTCGGCCGGGGCGCAGTGGCTGACCTATGGCGGGACCAAGGACGAGCAGCGCCACTCGCGCCTCAGCCGGATCAACACGGGCAATGTCGGCAAGCTGGGGGTTGCCTGGACCTACGAGCTTTCGACCGGGCGGGGGGTTGAAGCGACGCCGATCGTCGCCGACGGCGTGATGTATGTGACTTCGGCCTGGTCGGTTCTCCATGCGCTCGACGCGCGCACCGGGCGCGAGCTGTGGGTGTATGACCCGGAGGTCGACCGGGCGGTCGGCGCCAAGGCCTGCTGCGACGTGGTGAACCGGGGGGTGGCAATCCGGGACGGTGTCGTCTTCCTTGGCGTGCTCGACGGCCGGCTCGAGGCGCTCGACGCGAAGACGGGCAGGTTGCTCTGGTCGGTGGTGACGGTCGACCAGGCCAAGCCCTACACGATCACCGGTGCGCCGCGCGTCATCAGGGACATGGTGCTCATCGGCAATGGCGGGGCCGAGCTTGGCGTGCGGGGCTATCTCTCGGCCTATGACGTGAAGGACGGCCGCCTGCGCTGGCGTTTCTACACCGTGCCCAACCCGGACAAGCGCCCCGACGGCGCGGCCTCGGACGAGGCGCTGGCCCGGCTCGCCAACCCGAGCTGGGGCGACCGGGGCGCGTGGAAGCGCGACGGCGGCGGCGGGACGGTTTGGGACGCGATCGTCCATGACGAGGTGAACGACCAGGTCATCTTCGGAGTGGGCAATGGATCCCCGTGGAACGCCGCCATCCGCGACCCCGACGGCCGGGGCGACAACCTGTTCGTTTCCTCGATCGTCGCGGTCGATGCCGACACCGGGCGCTACCGGTGGCACTATCAGACCACGCCCAGGGACAACTGGGACTATACTGCGACCCAGACGCTCATCCTCGCCGATCTGCCGCTGGGGCCGAACGGCGCGGCGCGGCGGGTGGTGATGCAGGCGCCGAAGAACGGGTTCTTCTACGTGCTCGACGCGAGGACGGGGGCGCTCATCTCGGGGGACGCCTTCGTGCCGATGACCTGGGCGACCGGGCTCGACGCCCGGGGGCGCCCGATCGAGACGGCCGATGCCCGCTATGGCGACGAGAGCCGGCTGATGATGCCCGGGCCGCTCGGCGCCCACAACTGGCACCCGATGGCCTACAGCCCCGACGCGCGGCTGGCCTTCATTCCGGCGCAGGAGGTGCCGCAGGCGATGCACCGCGACCTGCTGATGGAGACCCGGCCGGTTGCGTGGAACACCGGGGTCGATTTCTCGTCGGGATTTGCGCCGCGGCTGCCGGATGGGACCATCAAGGCGGTGCGGGCGATGATGAAGGGGCGGCTGATCGCCTGGGACCCGGTCGCGCGCAGGCCACGCTGGACGGTCGAGCATGACGGGCCGTGGAACGGCGGCATCCTTTCGACTGCGGGCGGGCTGGTGTTCCAGGGGACGCTCAAGGGCGATCTCGTGGCCTATGAGGCAGCGACCGGCCGGCGGCTGTGGGCGATGAACCTGAAATCGGGGATTGCAGCCCCGCCGGTCACATATGAGCTTGATGGCGAGCAGTATGTGACGGTTGCGACCGGCTGGGGCACGGCCTTCGCGCTTGCCGCCGGCTTCTTCTTCGACCGCGAGGTGCCGCCTGCCCTTGGCCGGGTGGTCACCTTCCGGCTGGGGGGGACCGGAACCATCCCCGACCACGACCTGCCGATGATCGAGCGCAGGCCCAAGGCGCCGGCCTTCGGCGACGCCAGGCTCGTCGAGGCCGGCTTCCGCCACTATGCCCGCAGCTGCGCGGTCTGCCACGGCCCGCTCGCCATTTCCTCGGGCGTGCTGCCCGACCTGCGCTGGTCGCCCGTCACCGCCGACCGGGCGCAGTGGCGCGAGGTGGTGCTCGAGGGCCGGCTCGCGGGCAACGGGATGGTGAGCTTTGCGACGCAGCTGACCCCGGACGAGGCCGAGGCGATCCGCGCCTATGTGCTCGACCGGGCCAACAACCCCTCGGGGTGAGCGGCTAGAGCTTCGCGAGCGCGCGGGCGATGTCGGTGCCAGTCATGCCGGCATAGTCCTTGCCGACCTCTGCGAGGAGGGCGCTGCGCTGGTCTTCGGGGAGGGCGGCGCGGATCATGCCGAGCGCGCGCGGGGCTGCGACGAGCATGAGCCCGGCCCTGGCCTGGGGCAGGAGCAGGCCGATGCGCTCGGCGACGGTGCGGCAGAAGGCTTCCTCGGCCTTGTCGTGGATGTCTGTCACCTCGTGGGCGCTGCGGCGGGTGCCGACGCTCTCGAAGGCCCGGCCGGGCCGGTCGGCGCCGAGCTCGGAGGTTTTCGGAAACTCGACCGCTTCCTGCTCGATGAGCTCGAGATCTGGCTCGAAGGCGGTGCCGCGGTTGCGGAACAGCGCCATGCGGCCGCCGTCTGCCACCACCACCAGCGCCTCGTGGGGAACCTTCATCTGGCATGTCTCCCTTCGTGGCGACCCCGGCGTGACTCGAACACGCAACCCCCTGCTTAGAAGGCAGGCGCTCTATCCGGTTGAGCTACGGGGTCGGCGGGCCAACCCTAGCGATGGCCCGCGCTCAACGGAAGTTGTCGGCGTAGCTCCTGAGGATGAGGCGCTTGCGCGGGGGCGGCACCACCTCGGCGTCGATCCCGTGAGCCCTGGCGTAGGCGAGCGCGGCCTCGAGCGTGGGGAAGGAAAGGCGGACCTGCTCGACCGTGTCGGCGCCGCCGGCCCAGCCCATCAGCGGGTCGGGCCGCTTGGGCCGGTCGCTCTCCTGCTCGAGGATGAACCGGTTGGCGCGGGCCCGGCCCGACTGGGTTGCGGGCTTGCCCTGCTGGTAGATGCGTGCCTGCATGCGCGTGATAAAGGCCCTGCGCCCGGCGAAATCAAGCGTGGCCCGGCCGCTGCCTGCCCTGCCCTGCGCTGCATGGCCGGAGCGCTCGCCGCCGCGGCTGTTCAGGCGTCGGGGGTTCGCGTTCGGGTGCGCAGCGTCGCGGGCGCGGCAAGCGGGTCCTCGGGCCAGGGGTGCTTCGGGTAGCGGCCGCGCAGATCGCGGCGGACCTCGGCCCAGCCGGTCCGCCAGAAGCCGGGGAGATCCCGGGTGCGGGCGATGACCCGGCCGGCAGGCGAGGTGAGCGCGAGGGTCAGGGGCACGCCGCCGAGGACACATGGGTGGCTGGCGAGGCCGAACAGCGCCTGGACCCGGACTTCGGCCTCGGGGCCACCGGGGGCGGCATAGGCAATGGCGTGGCGGCTCCCGGCCGGAGTCTCGAACTGCGCGGGCGCGAAGCGGTCGAGTGCGCGGGCGAGGTGCGGGGGCACGAGCGATGCGGCAAAGCCGGCGGTTGCAAGCTCGGCGAGGCGGCGGATGGGCCCCGAGCGGGCGGCGAGCGCTTCGGCGAGCGCAGCGTCGTCGAGCGGGGGGAGGCCCTCGAACCCATGGGCAGCGGCGGCACGCAGCCGGGCCAGTGCCGCGGCCTCGGCGGGCGGGAGCGGCAGGCCTGTGGCGGCGAGATGGGCGGCGACGGCTGCGACCACTGCGGCCGGATCGGGATCGGGCAGGGCCGCGCGGCGCACGGTGATCGCGCCGAGGGTCTCGACTGCCTCGGCCGTGACGCGGCCAGCGTCGATGGCAATCCGGGTTTCGCGCGCGACGTGGGTTTCAAGCCATTCGGGCGAGGGCACGAAGGCGGCGGCAAGCCGGACCCGGGCATCGGCAGCGGTTCCGCCGGCGTCGGCCACCACCAGCCATTCGGACGCGGCCAGCGGCCCGGTCGCGGCGAGGAGCGCGCCGCGACCGCCAGCCATGAGATAGGCGGCATCGGGATCGCGCGCGCCGGGCGCGCGGCGGCGGCGGGCGATGCGCTCGGGGAAGGCGACGGCCAGCAGCTCGCCGGGCGTCGGTGGCCGCGCGGGGTGCTCGACCGGCTGCAGGGCCTCGGCAGCGCGGGCCCAGCGCGCGGCGAGCCGGGCTGCGGCCGGCGGGCAGTCGGCCTGGAGGCGGGCGAGCCGGGCCTCGAGATCGACCGCGTCGCCGCCGAGGCCGCGCTCGGTCAGGAGGAGGGCGATGTCCGCGGCGAGCTTGGCAGCGCCTGCTCTCGCACCGGCAAGCAGCATGGCCGAGAGCGGGGGCGCGAGCGGAAGCTTCGCGAGCCGCGCGCCGGCGGGGGTCAGCCGGCCCTCGGGAT
>CALLWN010000011.1 GCA_938016505.1 uncultured Sphingomonadaceae bacterium | reverse complement strand
GCGATCTCCCAGCCCTTGCCGGGCTCGCCGACGAGGTTGGCGGCGGGCACGCGCACATTGTCGAAGAAGGTCTGGCAGAAGGGCGAGGAGCCGGAGATGAGGCGGATCGGGGCGGTCGACACGCCGGGGCTTTCCATGTCGAACAGGAGGAAGCTGATCCCGAGATGCTTGGGCGCCTGCGGGTCGGTGCGGACCAGGCAGAAGATCCAGTCGGCCCTGTCGGCGTAGCTGGTCCAGACCTTCTGGCCGTTGACGATGTAATGGTCGCCATCGAGGACCGCCGAGGTGCGCAGGCTCGCGAGGTCGGAGCCGGCGCCGGGTTCGGAATAGCCCTGGCACCAGCGGATCTCGCCGCGGGCGATCCGCGGCAGATGCTCGCGCTTCTGGGCCTCGTTCCCGTATTTCAGGAGCGCCGGGCCGAGCATCCAGATGCCGAAGGAGGAGAGCGGCGGCCGCGCCCTGATGCGGCGCATTTCCTGCGCCAGCACCTTCGCCTCGTCCTTCGAAAGCCCGCCGCCGCCATAGTCGTGCGGCCAGTCCGGCACGGTCCAGCCGCGCGCGGCCATCCGCTCCAGCCAGAGCTTCTGGGCCGGCGAGGCGAAGGTGAAGCGGCGGCCGCCCCAGCAGATGTCGGAATCCGACCTGACCGGCTGGCGCATCTCGTGCGGGCAGTTGTCCTCGAGCCAGGCGCGGGTCTCGGCCCGGAAATCCGCAAGCTCCGGCGTCTCGTCCATGACCTCTCCCTCCATGTCCTCCCCGGTGTCCTACCTGGACGTTCCGGCCCATGGCGCTTGCCGCGCGGCTCCCGTATTGCAGCGCCCATGCCGTTTTGGAAGCCTCCAGTCGAATGGACGAGCCTCGGGCTCGACCCTGTTGCCCTCTCGCTCGGTCCGCTCGACATCAGGTGGTACAGCCTCGCCTACATTGCCGGGATCCTCGTTGGCTGGTGGCTGCTGCTCCGGATGCTCCGGCTGCCCGGACGCCCGATGGAAAAGCGCCATGTCGACGATCTCGTCACCTGGTGCACCATCGGCGTGATCGCCGGCGGGCGACTCGCCTATGTGGTCTTCTACGACCCCGCCACCTATCTTGCCGCGCCCCTGAAGATCCTCCAGCTCTGGGAGGGCGGCATGGCCTTCCACGGCGGGTTCGCAGGGGTGATCCTCGCGATCCTGCTCTACTGCCGCGCCCACGGCCTCAACGTCTGGCGCGTGCTCGACTATGTCGCGGTCGTCACCCCCATTGGCCTCCTGCTCGGGCGGCTTGCCAATTTCGTCAACGGCGAGCTGTGGGGCCGGCTGACCGATGGCAGCTGGGGTCTCATCTTCCCGGGCGGCGGGCCCTATCCGCGCCACCCCAGCCAGCTCTACGAGGCTGCACTCGAGGGCGCGGTGCTGCTCGCGCTGCTCTCCCTCCTGTTCTGGCGGACCGGGGCACGGCTGCGGCCGGGCCTGCTGGGCGGCCTGTTCGTGCTGCTCTACGGCCTGTTCCGCTTCGTGGTCGAGTTGTTCCGCGAGCCCGACGTGCAGCTGGGCACGCTCTCGACCGGGCTCACCATGGGCCAGACGCTGTCGCTCCCCATGATCCTGTTCGGGCTGTGGCACGTGGCCCGGTCGCGGTCGCGCACGCCTGCGCGCGCATGAGCTTCCGCGACGCGCTCGTCGCGCGGCTGCGGGTGGACGGGCCGCTGCCGCTTGCCCGGGTGATGGCGCTCGCCAACGCCCATTATTACGCCCACGCCGAGGCGATCGGCCGCGACTTCGTGACTGCGCCGGAAGTCAGCCAGATGTTCGGCGAACTCGTCGGGGCGTGGCTTGCCGACCTGTGGCAGCGCGCCGGGCGGCCCGCCGTGCGCCTCGTCGAGCTGGGGCCGGGCCGGGGCACGCTCATGCGCGACATGCTGCGTGCGATGGCTGTCGCCGGGCTCGCGCCACCCGTGCACTTCGTCGAGACTTCGCCGCGCCTGCGCGCGCTCCAGGCCGCAGCAGTGCCAGGCGCCATGTTCCACGATGATCTCGCCGCGCTGCCAGACGATGCACCGCTCCTCGTCGTCGCCAACGAGTTTCTCGATGCGCTCCCGGTCACCCAGTTCGAGCGCAACGCGCTGGGCTGGGTGCTCCGGACGGTCGCTGCCGAGGGGGAGGGGCTTGCGATGCGGGCGATCGAGCCGGTGAAGCTCGCCATGATCCCCGAAGCCGTGCGCGAGGCGCCCGAGGGGGCCGTCCATGAGCGCAACTTCGCTGCCGAGCAGGTGGCGGCGACGCTGGCGCGGCGGCTGGCGGCGCAGGGCGGCGCCGCGCTGCTGGTCGACTATGGCCATGAGGGGCCGGCGCTGGGCGACACGCTGCAGGCCACCTGCGCCGGTGTGCCGGCGCCGCCGCTCGAGGCGCTCGGCGCGGGCGACCTGACCGCCCATGTCGACTTTGCCGCAATCGCCGGAGCCGCCGCGCGCGCGGCACCGGTCGGGCTGTTCGGCCCGGTGGCGCAGGGGGATTTTCTGGCAGCGCTTGGGCTCGCCGCGCGGGCCGAGGCGCTGAAGGCCGGCAGGCCGCCCGAGACGCGCGCCCGGATCGCGGCGGAAGCGGCACGGCTGGCAGGCACCGGCGCCATGGGCGCGCTGTTCCGGGCGCTTGCTCTCGTCGCGCCGGGCTGGCCAGCACCGGCCGGTTTCCCTAGCGTCGGGCGATGACCGACTCGCCCCTCGTGCTGCTGCGCGCCGAGCTTGCCGCCCGCGGCCTCGACGGCTTCCTGGTGCCGCTGACCGACGCCCACATGAGCGAATATGTGGCAGCCCATGCGCGGCGGCTGGAATGGCTGACCGGCTTCACCGGCTCGGCCGGGTCGGCGGTGGTGCTGGCGGAGCAGGCCGCCATCTTCGTCGACGGTCGCTACACCGAGCAGGTGAAGGCCGAGGTGGACGCAGGCGCGTTCGAGATCTGTGGCGTGCCCGCGACCTCGCCGGGGGCCTGGCTGCGGGAGCGGGCGGGCGCGGGCGCGCGCATCGGCTACGACCCGTGGTTGCACAGCCGACGCGAGCTCGAGGGGCTGCGGCGGGCGGCGCCTGCCGTCACGCTGGTGCCGGTCGAGACCAACCCGCTCGACGCCGTCTGGGCTGACCAGCCGCCGCCGCCCTCGGGGCCTGCGCTGGTGCACGACCCCGCCTTCGCCGGCGAGACCCATGGTGCAAAACTCGCCCGCATCGGCGCGGCGATCGCTGCCGCGGGCGCCGACGTCGGCGTGATCGCAGCGCTCGATTCGGTCGCCTGGGCCTTCAACCTGCGCGGCACCGACGTGCACCGGACACCCGTGGTCGAAGCGTTCGCGCTGGTCGCGGCCGATGGCAGTGCATCCCTCTTCATCGCGCCCGAAAAGGTGACGGACGAGGTCCGTGCCCATCTCGGCGCGGGCGTGGTGCTCAGGCCCCATGCCGAATTCGCAGCCGGGCTCGGCGCGCTCGGCGGCCGGCGGGTCCTGTTCGATCCGGCAGGCGCCGTCTCGGCAATCGCCGACGCGCTCGAGGCGGCAGGCGGCACGATCGTCGAGGCGCGCGACCCGGTGGT
>CALLWN010000010.1 GCA_938016505.1 uncultured Sphingomonadaceae bacterium | reverse complement strand
CCAGTCGCTCGTGATCGAGATGCGGCTCCAGCTGTTCCGCTCCAGTGCCGCAGCCGCCCATCGCCTCGACCGGGCCCGCCTCGCCGTCCCCTTCGTCGGCGATCTCGCCGCCGTCCGCACTGGGCCGCCCGCGGCCCAATCCGGCTGCCGGCCCCAAGCCTCGCCTTCGCAGGCGGCATGGCCGGTCGCCGGGAAACATCGAACGGCTGCAAGACGATGCGGCGGGGCTCGCGCAACGCTCGGCAAGGCTGGCCGAGGCCTCGGTCGCCCGGGCGATGCCGGGCGCCGAGCACGCCCGCATCGCCGGCCAGGTCGCGCTCACGCGCATCGCCGCCCGTATCGCAGAAGCCGACGCCGGGCCCAAAGACGCTCCCAGCACGCCGTCCCCACCCGCAGACGCTTCATGCCGATTGACGCAGCCGTCCGCTTCATCGTGTCCGCGAACGATCGCGAGCCCGATGCCTTCTTCCGCCCCGGCCGGCCCGGCGCGCCGACGCTGGTCGTCGTCCACGGCATCTCGCGCAACGCGGCCGAGCTGGCGCTCCGGCTCCAGCAGCCGGTCGGCGACCAGGTGCGCGGCGCCAGCGGGGCCTGGGCGCGCGGCAACGCAGACCCGGTGACCACCAGGGCCGACCTCAACTCCTCGAGCGTCGGCGGCGAGGCGAGGCGCGGCCCGCTGCGCCTCGACGCGGCCTGTGTCGACCGCGGCGACAGCAACCGGCTCGACCGCGGCTTCGACCAGCGCGAGGTGAATGGCGGGGTCGCCTTCGTCCGGGACCGCTGGGGGCTCGCCGCCTCGGCGTCGCGGGCGAAGGCGTCCACGCGCACCGACCGCAGCGTCGCTGCCGGCGGCTTCTTCCAGCTCACCCGCACCATCGAGCTCCGGCCCGACGTCAACCTGTTCGATACCGCCCGCCCGGGCATGCCGCGACGGCGTCGTCGGCGTGGCCGAGGTCGAGTTCAGCTTCTGACCCGCCCCAGGGCACGCCAACGGCCGCTGGCGGCTTCCGTGCCGCCAGCGCCGCTCAGCGCCGCCCGGCCAGCGCTGCCGCCTCTGCGGCAGCATCGAGCGGCTCGCCGGCGATCCGCTCGCCAACCGCCTCTGCCACCGGTCCCTCGTCCGGGCCGGCCGCAGTCACATAGCCGCCGGTCGCCGCCGGTCGCGTCGCCAGCGCCTCGATCCGCCATCCCCTGCCGTCGTGGCAGGCAAGTGCGTCGAGCGTCGTGTCGCGACCCGAGACCCGCAGCTGCCGACACAGCCTGCCCTCCTCGTCCCTGAAGCTCAGCAGCGGCTCCAGCCTGGCCCCGTCGAGGTCCGCTCCTGCGCCGCTCGCAACGGTCGAGAGCAGCCGTGCGGTCGCGCCATCGGCAACCGGCGCGCCGGCCGCGAGGCGGAAGGCCGCCGGGGCTCCCGATGGCTGCGGCGAAAGACCGCCGGGCACCAACTGGCTCCCCGCCACCACGCCGATCGCGAGGGCGGCCGCCATCGCCACCCAGCCGCTCCGGCACCGGCTCGTCGAGCAGCTCGTCGAACGCGGCCGTCACCCGGCGCGCGACCTGCCGGAGCTCCGTTTCCCGCCGGGCCAGCCCGGGGTCGGCAGCAATCGCCGCCGCCATCCGCTCGCCATCCCCGGGCGCGGGCTCGCCGTCGACATGGGCCATGAGATCGGGTTCGGTCACCTCCGTCATGCTGCCTCCAGCGATCCCAGCCAGCCCTGCAGCCGCCCGCGGGCCCGGTTCAGGCGGCTCATGATCGTGCCAACGGGCACTTCGAGAAGTTCGGCGGCCTCGCCGTGGCTGTGGCCCTCGACCAGCACCAGCGCGACCACGCTGCGCTGTTCAGCCGGAAGCCGGGCGATTGCGGCGCGCCCCCGCGCCCCTTCCGAAACCGCCTCGAGCTCGGCGGCGAGGTTGCCGGCCGGCGGCTCGGGAAGCTCGGTGATATCCTCGTGCGGCATGCGGTTGCGCGCCGTGCGCTGCGCGTCGAGCCAGAGATTGTGGGCCATCCGGGTCATCCAGCGGTCCAGCCTTGTCCCGTCCTCGAACCGGTCGAGGTTGCGCAGCGCCCGCTCGATCGTCGCCTGGACCAGGTCGTCGGCAGCATCCACGGACCCGCACAGCGAGCGGCAGAAGCGGCGCAGGCGCGGCAGCAGGGCCGCGATCTCCCGTCCCAGCCGCTCCCGACGCTCCATCGCATGTCCGCCCAACGATCGCCACCGCCCGGATCTTCCCCTCCGCGCCATGGCTGCCCAGGCGCAAAGCCTGGGCGCATCGCGCTGCCCTTGTTGCGGGAACAATCCCTGTCTCCGGAACGTTCGGGACTCATGCACGGTCTTCGCCTCGGCCTCGTCTTGCCGCTGTTTCTGGCCGTCTTCACGCTGATGGTGGTCCCCGTGCATCAGCCGCAGGTCTTCGCCCGGAGCGCGGACGATCCGGGAGATGACGACGGTGACGATGAGGATGACGATCCCGGCGACGATGGCCCCGGCGACGATGGCGACGACAGCGACCGCAGCGACGATTGCCACCGCAGCGACGATCGCGACGGGGACGGCAGCGATGATGCCGACGACCGCACGGATCGCGATTCCGCCACTTCGATCCGGGGTGAACAGCAGGTCGCCACGGATGCGCCGCTTGAGTGGATCGCCGAGGAAAGCCCGGCCCGGCTCCGGGCCCGCGATGCCCAGGATGGGATCCGCACCGACCCCGATGGCTTCCGCTTCCGGGACCGCGAGCATGTCGCCTTCGGGCTCGACGCCCGCGCGCTTCGCGCGATTTCCGCTGCCGGCTTCCGCGCCCTTGCGATCGAGCGGCTGGCCGCGCTGGAGACGACCCTCCACCTCCTGCGCGGGCCCGACGCGCTCGACAGCGAGGCCGGCGTCGTCCGCCCTGTCGAGCTCGCCGACAAGGCGCCGGTTGCCTTCAACCATCTGTTCGAGCGGCGGTCGGTGATGGTCCGCCGCGGGGTCCGCGTGGCCATGCCGGACCGCCCCGGGTGCGGCTGCCGCCTGGGCCTCATCGACACCGGGGTCGCGCAGGGCCTTCCCCGGCTCGGCCATGTCCGCTTCGCAACCCGCGCCTTCAACGGCCCCGCGCCGTCGCCCGATCTCCACGGAACGGCGGTTGCATCGCTGGTCGGCGGCACCCGCCGGCACCCCGCGCGCGAGACCAGGCTCCTCGTCGCCGATGTCTTCGCCGGCCCGCGCGCAACCGCGGGCTCCGCCTTCGCGATCGCAAGAGCGGTCGACTGGCTGGCACGCGAGAAGGTGGCCGTCGTCAACCTGAGCATCGCCGGGCCTGCCAACCCGGTCGTCGAGCGTCATCCGCAACGTCACGGCCTCGGGCCATGTCGTCGTTGCCGCAGCCGGAAACGAAGGCCCGGCCGCACCTCCGGCCTTTCCCGCCGCCTACCCCGAGGTCATCGCCGTCACTGCGGTCGCCCGCGACGGCCAGCCCTGCCGCTGTTCCAACCGCGGCCCCCACATCCGCTTCGCCTGCTCCGGAGTCGATGTGCCGGTCCTCGACCCGAAGGGCAGCGCCTGGCTGCTCTCCGGCACCTCCTTCGCCGCCCCGATCGTCGCAGCGCGCATCGCCAGCGCACTCGAGGCGCCCGGCCGCGACCGCGCGCGTGATTTCGTCGCCGCGCTTCAGCGCGCCGCGCGCAATCTCGGCCCCGCCGGCCGGGATCCGGTCTTCGGCCATGGCCTGGTGGAGCCCCGAGATGCGCGTCCCTCGTCTGCGCCTCCTCATCCTCTTCTGGACCGCCTCGGCTGCAGCCGCTCTCCCGAGCTACCAGCCCGGTGACAGCTTCATCTGGGACGACGGCCGGGTCGAGCGGGTCGTGCGGGTCGAGGGCAGCAAGGTCCGCTGGGGCGGGCTCGGCAGCGGGACCTACCTGCGCGACCGCAACTTCATCGTGCCCATCCTCGAGTGGTCGCCGCGCGGCGAGGAGGGCCGCCGCAAGGTCATCG
>CALLWN010000009.1 GCA_938016505.1 uncultured Sphingomonadaceae bacterium | reverse complement strand
ACCTCGACGGTCTCCGGCACGACCGTCCGGCAGAGCATCCAGCGGAAGTGCCGGTCCTGGGGCCAGGGATCGCCGGGCGCCGCCTCGGCCGCGTCGGGCGGAAGGCGATCAGGCAGCGCGGACCGCTCATCCGTCGGCGGCAGGACCTTCCATCCCCCCACCGCGGCGGCCTCGGCGGCACAGCCCCACAACAGCACCGCGATCACTGCTTGCCAACGGATCATCGGGTTCTCCTCTGCATGTCGGTCGCCGATCGGCGACCTGAGGGACAGCCTTGCGGCACTTCACGGATAGCCCGCGTCACGGCCGGCGGCGCCAGCATAGCCGGGACGCACGCAGCGTCCAAGGTCGGACAGGCCGCCTCGCGGTTCTTCCGCCCATCCGGCGCCTTGGGCTGTCGTGTCCCGCACGCCCCCGAGGCTGGCCGCGGTTCAATCGAGTCAACTTCCAGGCACTCGAGCAGCCGGTCGTTGAATCGAGTCAACGGCGGGCGACCCGTCGAGCGGTGTGACGCCGGCTGCGGGCGGCTCGCGACCCGCCGCCTCCGCCCTTTCCGCCGCGGCCCGGCACGGTTCGCCAGCAGACGCTGAGGCGGCGCAGGAGTCCGGGAACGTGTTAATTCGAGCTAACGGATGGCCGCGGCGGTTCGAGCGGCCGCGCGCCGCGCATCGCACCGCGATCCTGGCGAGCGACCTTGCGCCCCGGGCCGCCGGCGACTTCCGCGCCAACCGCGATGCGAGCCCGTGGCCGGCCGCGCGGCGAGCCGAAAAAAGGCTGATTTTCCTTGACTTTTCGCAGCTCGAAGAACTAGGATGTACTTGAACATGACACCTGCCCGGAAAGCGGCGCCCCTTCGATGTGTGACAGAATGATGTCAGCATTTGGTTGGCGGAGGGCGATGAATCACGGCATCACGCGCAGAGGCTGAAGACAACCCGCCGGCGGAGAGCGAGTCGCCGGCCGTCCGCAGATCGTCGGAGCAGACATAAACGGGATCGCAGACAAGGATGAGCGGGAATACCGCTCGTCGGCGGCATATCCGAGAGGAGGAGACAACATGATCAGGACAATGGCAAGCGTGGCGGTTCTCTTGACGGCCGGCGTGGCTCTGGCGGCGCCGGGAGACAGCTGGATCCTGCCCATCGATCGGCTGGACGGCAGTTTCACCATTCTTACCGGGGCCGGCTACGGCGGCAGCAACGCGGTGCAGGGAACCGGCATCGACGGCGTGCGGCGGGTCTGGTGGGCCATGGGCAATCAGCCGGGGATGCCGGCCACCAAGGAGCTGTTCACCGTCGAGTTCTTCGTGCCTCTGCAGGGCCCGCTGAACTGGCAGCCGATCGAGACCGCCAACGTCGGCGAGGCCGAGGGCGCGATGAATGCCGTGATTCCCTGGGCCGGCCAGTGGGGCACCAATCACATGTGGCTCGGTTCCGAGAACGGCACCCGCGGCACCTGGAAGTCGACCGGCCCGGGACCCCAAGCCCCGGTTGACGCCACCTATACCGCCGCCGGCAACGGCATCTACGTCTGGCTCGACAAGGATGCCAGCCTGTATGCCAAGTGGAACTTCGGCTGGGACATCGACCGCGCCTGGAGCGCGCTGCGCGTGACCCAGATCACGCCGGAGCCGGCCAGCGCCCTGCTGCTCCTGCTGGGAGCGCCGCTGCTGCGTCGCAGGTCGCACTGAGGGCCCTCTCACGGGGCCCGATCCCCGGCGGCGCGGGCCGCCGGAGGGTGTTCGAACGACCGGGGCAGAGCGGGGCGCGGTGACGTTCCGTTCTGCCCTGTTCTCAGATTCCGGGACCGGACCGCGCCCCGGAAAGGAGGGGTTCGCGATGCCCCGATACCGTCTGATGATGCGTGCGGCCTGGGCGGCAGTGCTCGCCGGCGGCCCGGCGCTGCATGCCGAGACCACGGCGCTGCCGTTCTACGAGAACTTCGAGCCCGGGTGGGACTTCCGGGTCGAGTGGCACGCATTCGACTACCCCGGTAACCGCACCGCCCACTGCCCCTGGCCTTACACCCTGCCCCGGCAGAGCTACTGCCCCGACGACCCGAGCAACGGCCGGCACATTCCCGCGCCGTCGCCCAACGACAGCTGGACCTGGGGGCCCTACAAGTTCGAGACCTGGCCGGACAAGGACAACGGCGGGCATGTCTACAGCGGCCAGCGGTCCGGGCGGCAGCCGGTGGCGGATCCTTACTGGTATGCGATCTACCACATCTTCGACCCGCCGGCGCCCGGCAAGGACCTGCGTCTGAAGGTCCAGTTCTACGACGACGCCGCCATCCTGTGCGACTGCGACCCCTGGGGGCCGCCGTCACGGCCGAACTTCGACGTCAACGCGGGAATCGAGCTGGGGGCGCCCAATCGCCGTTTTTCCTATGCCGAGCCGGACAAGGAGTATTATTTTCTCGGCATCAACAGCCACCAGAGCTGGGACCATTACGCCTGGGCCACGCCGACTGACGGATGGGTGGTCAGCAGCGTGCCGCGCACCCAGGGATGGCACCGCTTCGAGATCGTGGTGCGCCCGTATACCGGCGGGCTGGATGTCGATTTCCTGATCGACGGCGCCGTCATCGCCCAGGGACACAGAGCACCCGGCCCGACCAACACCGGCACCGACGTCATCTATCTTCACCTGGGCGGCGATCCGGCACTGATCACCGAGAGCATTCTGGCCAACACATTCGAGGATGCCTGGTACGACGAAGTGTCGCTGACCGAGTGCCACGACCCCAGGCCGGACGTCAACGGCGACGGCGCTGTGGACATGCTGGACTTCGCCAGACTGCAGACGTGCATCACCGGACCGGCCGACCCGTTCATGGCCGTCAATCCGCTGTTCGACCGGGCCAACTGCCAGTGCCTCGACCTGGACGGCGACCAGGATGTCGATGCTGCGGACCTCGAAGGGTTCCTGGACTGCGCCGCCGGCCCGGGCGTGCTGGCGGACCCGAACTGCGACTGAGCGGGGGCGGCGGGACGCCCGGCAGTCCGGTTAACCGAGTTAACGACCCGGAGGGAGGATCCAGGTGCGGTCGCCGGTCGATGCAACCGGCCACGCGATCAGGGGTTACGGCGGCGATTGTGCGGGCCGAGGTTGCTTTCGACGCAGTTGGCGCATTAAACTGACCGATGAGACCTTCAGGGGCTTGTTCAGCTCAGCGGCCCCGGGCGGCTCCGGTTTCGGGCTCGCGGGCGTGACGCGCGGTCCAGCACCGCACGCGTGTTGCGTTTGCCCGGTTGAGCTCAGGCATGTCCCCCAGCGGTGGGGAGGAGTCGTATGCGGAATCGTACGCATCTGGCCGTTTCCCTGTTCCTGCTGTGCACCTTGCCGGCGGCGGCCCAGCGGCAGTGGCTGGTCTATCCCAGCCGTTTCGACGGCGACAGCGGCGCACCGTTCATCGACGTGCCCACGGGGGACGTCGACGGCCGCGGTTACAAGTATTCCTCCGGCGGCGCGGGCAACATCCAGCGGGCCTGGTGGGAGCTCAGCGTCGAGAACTGCATCCCCGTGGGACACTCGGACCTGTTCCCGGTCAAGCCCGCCCTTTACCACGTGTTTCAATGGTCACCGTCGGTGATGCCCGACGGGGTCGTCTACTGGGACTGGCTGCCGATCGAATGCAACATCAACGGGCGCGAGGCCAACGAGCAGGGTCCCGGGCTGTGGAACATTCCGTTCATTCCCTGGAACGGGGCCTACGGGCAGAACCACCAGTGGATCGGGATGGACTTCCCGTACGGGCAGACGGGCGTGTGGACCCAGGCCGGCCCGGGCCCGCAGGCTCCCGCGAACCCGACGTGCGGCGCCCCCGGTAACGGCCTGCACATGTGGATGAAGCGCAACAGCGCCCTGTGGACCAAGTGGGATTTCGCCTTCTGTTTTCCCTGCACTCACCCGATCACGGCGATCCTGGTGCAGGAGGCTTATCCGGTGGTGCGCGAATGCGACGCTCCGACCGCCGGAGGCCCGATCGACCTGCGGTGCATCGGCAACGCCGACCCGCTGTACGGTCCGGGCGAGGTCTTCGCCAACAATCCCGACAGGCCGCAGCAGACCGTGACCATCGACGGGCAGCAGGCCATGGCGGCCAACGGCTACGCCGGCCTGACCTGCGTGGATCCGGGCTACCCGATGAACGTGCCGCTGTCGCCGGGGCTGCCGGTCAACGAGCTGTACACCGCCCGCCTGGCCGACCGCGACGTCGCCTTCCGGCTGCGCTATGACGGCTTCAACTCCCTCAAGTGGCGCAGCGGCGACACACTGGAGTTCCCCGCCGACCGCGTTTTCAGTCTCAACGACTCGGCGGCCACGGAGTTTGTCCCCGGGAACTACCAGGAACTCTTCCTGCTGACCGCCTCCTCGGGGGGGCGGGGGCATCACCTGAACATCGAGCTGGTCTACGATGACCAGTCCAGCGACGTCGTGCCGATCAACCTCTACGACTGGTCGGGAGAGGACGGGGACGCGGCCAACGTGGCCGTCGGCGCGGGCGGCAACCGCCGCACGCAGGGGGCGTCGGGCTTCCGGACCGTGGGCAAGGAGGGCGATTCCGTCGAGCACGGCATGGGCGGCGGCACAGGGGGGCAGTTTCTCATCGCCCACCGCGTCCCGGTCGATCCCTGCCGGACGCTGGAGCGGATCAACATCAGCGCGGACTTCACATCGGCTCCGATCCACCTGGTCGAGAGTCGCCCGGGCGGAGCAGGTTACGGGCAGTTCTCGACCAGCGGCGGCTGGGCGACGGAGACGGCCAAGTCCACCGCCGACCTGACCACGCCCGGCATCGGCAGCCTCTCGGCGCTCTCGGGAGCCTCGGGAACCTCGGCGGTCTTTTCCTTCACGCCGACGGTCACGGGCTACTACCGGGCGCAGGCGACCTGGGCCCGGAACCTGGACGCCGCCAGGCAGGCCGCCTTCGTCATCACCCACGACGGCCCGCCGGTCACGGTCTATCGCAACCAGCGCAACGACGGCAACGGCTGGCAGAGCCTGGAGGATCCGGTCCATCGCGGGCAGTACCATCTGACCGCCGGCGTGACCTACACCGTGACGCTGAACGCCGGACTGTCCGGCGACGGTCCGCGAGTCTTTGCCGACGCGGTCCGGTGGGAAATGCCCGGCATGAACACCAGCCTGCTGGCCGCGACGCTCGAAACCGGCCGGTGCTGCCACACGCCCTGGGCGGACGCCGACGGGGACGGCGACGTCGATGCCGACGACTTCGCGTTCATGCAGCGATGCCTGACGCTCGGCGGCGGCTTGCCGTCGCCGGAGGCGTGCGCATGCCTGGATTCCGACGGCAACCAGGCGATCGATGCGACCGATCTGGAGAACTTCGCGGCCTGTGCCCTGGGCCCCGGCGTGGCCTACGAGTACAGCCCCGTTCCGCCGCACTGGCCCAACTGGCCGGCCGGCTGCCCGAACCAGCCGGTCCCGTAGCCGGCGGAGCGGGCCGCTGCGACGGCGGCGGTTTCCGCCGGCCGCCCCCGGAGAGGCCGAAGCGGGCGTCGGCCCGGCCGACGAGACAGGAGACGCTCCGATGGACTCCCGTGCGACGCTTCGAAACCGAATGGATCGGGCCGGCGGCTTCACGCTGATCGAGGTCCTGGTGGTGGTCGCGATCATCGCCCTGCTGGTCGCGATCCTGCTGCCGGCCCTGCGGCAGGCCCGCGAGTCGTCCCGGGCCACGGTCTGCGGCACCAACATCAAGCAGTCGCTCCACGGCACCGCCCTGGCGATGGCCGAACAGCAGATGCGCCGCGAGCAGTGGTCGACCAACTTCGGCTGGGCCACGCACTCGTTGCGTCAGAACAAGGGGCAGCTCGACCTGGTGACCTGTCCCAGCGATCCGGCCCCGCGGCCGATTCCGGCGGTGCTCGCCCGGCTTTACAGCAGCGGCCGCTACCGCGGGACGACCACCGGGGACGCGATCTTCAACCGGCTGCGCCGGGTTGCCAGCCTCGGGGGCAACCGCTGGCAGCTGGACATCCAGGACCAGTTGGACAGCAACCTGTTCGGGGGCGACGCGGCTTCCCCGGGCGAGAAGGACGACCTGCTGCTGGAATACGACGCGGTGCGCGGCGGGCGCTCGGTGACGGCCAGGAACGTGCACAACGAGCGCGCCTGGGCCTACCAGGTGCTGGACTACCGCGGCAACACGCTCTACGCGGAAAACCCCATGGGCGGGGACGCCATCACCCACGGCTGGACCATCCAGGCGCCGCTGATGTGGCTGAGCTACGGCGTCAACGCCGAGGCCGGTCTGCGAAACACCAAGGGTTTGCCTGCGCTGGTGGTCGAGTCCGGCAAGCTGGGACTGTTTCCCGCCGACCTCGGCCAGCACCCCCGGGACTACCTCCCGTGGGCCCTGCGGTTCCGCCACGGGGGCCGCGCATCGACCGGGCTGCTGACCGGCGTGGACTATAATCTGTCATTCCAGCTTCCGGCGCTGGGCACGCCGCCGAGCAGCGAGCAGATCGAAGCGACGTACGTCTCGCGCAACCAGATGAACGTGGGGTACCTCGACGGGCACGTCGACCGCCTCAACTGGTGGCAGCTCCTGGATCCCAACGCGGCGCCGCAGTACGTTTACGATCAGCTGGTTCCCAAGCCCAACGTGTGGTTCGGCATCCAGTCGGGCTGGCGGACGTACTGACCGGGGGTGGTATCGGGGGGATTCATGCGTTCGGCAATGCGGCACGACGGGCGGCTTGCGGCCGGGGTGCTGGCCGCGGTCCTGGCCACAACCGCGGGGCTGCGGGCCGAAAGCGTCGCTCCGGGCGTGACCTTCAATACCTACAGCGCCCCCGGGCCCAACCGGGTGCATGTCGTCGCCGCCGATGTCCTCCGAGCCGAGTACAAGCTCAAGGTCGGCTGGGCCCAGGGCAAGCGCTACTACACCACCCGTGAACGCACGAGCCAGATCTTCGCCCGTTACGATCAGCCGCCCCAACACGACGTGCTGGCGGCGGTCAACGGCTCGTTCTTCGACGCCGCCAATCCCCCGCGACTGCTGGGCATCGGCCAGACCGACGGCCAGATGCTCGATACTCCCACGTTCAACCCCTCGTACACCTACCACACGGTGATGGTCGGCCCCTCGCGGCGACCGGTGGTCAGGACCAACTTCGACCACGTCTATGGCACCGTCCGCTTCGCCGACGGCTTCGAGATGCCGCTCAATCAGTACAACTTCACCATGAGCGGACCGCTTGTGCCGATCAACGGCACCACCGTGTTCACGCCCGATTTCGACACCTCCACCCGGACCAGCTTCATCAACCCCTCGCTGGCCGTCGAGGTCGCCGTCGGCGGCGTCAGCTATCCCATGCGGGGCGACAAGGAGATCTCCGGCATCATCACCGCCATCCATGCCCCGACCGCCGGCAATAACCCCATCCCGGCCGGAGGGCTCGTGCTGTCGAGCTGGGGCAGCACCGCATCGCAGATCCTGGCCCACGCCCAGGTCGGAGCCCGGCTGGGGGTGCGGGTCGCCAGCGGGGCCCCCGAGTACAACAACTCCGACAACGCCCTGACCGGCGTGGGCTGGATCATCCGCGACGGCGCCGCCTACCCGGCCGGCTGGACCAACCTGGAGTCCGGAGCCTCGCCCTACAGCCGCAACCCGCGGACCGTGCTGGCCTGGAACGCCCAGCAATGGTTCCTGGTGGTCTGCGACGGGCGCAGCACCTCCAGCGTGGGCATGACGTTCCAGGAGATGGCCGACTTCCTGACCGGCACGCTGGGGGCGACCGACGCCGTCAATTACGACGGCGGGGGCAGTTCCACCATCGTCGTCGACGGCACCGTGCGCAACACGCCCTCCGACGGCAGCGAGCGCTACGTCGCCAACGCCATCATGCTGGTCCGGCGCGACACGGCCACGACGTTCCCGCTGGCCGACGAGTTCCCTGCCTCAGGCCGCGGACCCGGCTGGGACGACAAGTTCAGCTACAGCGGTGTGATTCCCTTCTCGCCGCCGGCACCCGGAGGGGACGGCCATGTTCTGCGGGTCATGAATCCCGCCGGCGGAGTCGACACCGTGCGACGCGGCGACTTCGGGGACACCGATTACGTCGTCGAGTGCGACATCTACTGCGAGTATCGCCCGGGGGAAGCTTCCGACGGTTTTGAACGGTATGCTCTTTTCGCTCGCGACGACGGCACCGGCGCCCTGGAGCTGTCCTCCGGGGGCTACGGAAAAGGCAACTGCTACGCCCTGACCTTCGACTCGCACGATGGCCGGGTGCGGGCCGGCCGGTACGTCCAGGGTATCTTCACGGACTTCACGGCCGAGCCGTTGTTTCTGCCGTCCACCGCCTGGCGGCGTTTTCGCATCGCCTGCGCGGGGCCCCAGATCACGTACGGCATCGACGGGGCCACCGTTGCGTCCGTCACCGACACGACCTTCGCGCGAGGCTGCTTCGGTCTGGGCTACGCGGAGTTCTTCGCCACCGATGCCCTGATGCACGGTACCCGGGCGGAACGCTTCGAGGCCTACGTGGCCGGAACCCTGCCGCTGGCGGCCTCGGCTCCGGTTCCCGCCCAGGCGGCCACCTGCGTGCCGATGGACGCCGACCTGGGCTGGACGGCCGGCGCGGGGGCCGCCTCTCACGACGTGTACTTCGGCACCGCCCCGCCGGGCATCTTCCGGGGCAACC
>CALLWN010000008.1 GCA_938016505.1 uncultured Sphingomonadaceae bacterium | reverse complement strand
GCATCTGAGCCCCCTGCCCGGCGTCACGCCCCTGAAGGCGCTGGCCGGGTGCCATGAAAGCCCCCCGGGGGGCTGCGAGCAGGCCCACCAGCAGTTCAGGAAAGAGCTCGGGCTTGCTCACTTCGAAGGACAGGCATGGCAGGGCCTTCGCCGCCATGCCGTCGGGAGCATGATCGCGTTCGCGTTCGTGCAAACCCGCCGCCTGAAGGCAGCCGTCTGGAAGAAAGAGCCCGAGACCGCCGCCGCAGCCACCACGGCCGGCCTTCAGGCCAGCGACCCTGGTCCAGCTCAGCCAGCCTCCGCCGCCAACATGCCCTCACTGTCGCAGGCGCTCGCGAAAAACTCCCCGCAAATGTCTGGCAGGGGAGCGTCAGGCCCGCTCGCGCGTTGCCGAGAAGCGGATGGCCGGGTGGCGGCTCGCGATGTAGTTCAGCTCCCACAGGTCCTTGGCCATGAACACCAGGTGGCTGTCGCGGTCACGGGCCATCTGGCTGCGATGGTCCTCGACCAGGCGGGCAAGCGCAGCAGGATCATCAGAGGCGACCCAGCGGGCAGTGGCGTAGGGACAGGCTTCAAGGCCCGCCTCCACCCTGTACTCGACCGCAAGCCGGCTGATCAGCACGTCCAGCTGAAGCTGGCCGACCACGCCGACCACCGTCTGCGCCCCAACCTCGGGGATGAACAGCTGGATGACCCCTTCCTCGGCCATGTCCTCGAGGGCCTTCCTGATCTGCTTGGTCTTGGTGGGGTCCTTGAGCACGACGCGCCGCAGGATCTCGGGCGCGAAGTTGGGCAGCCCGGTGATGGTGATGTCGGGGCCATCGGTCAGCGTGTCGCCGACGCGCAGCGTCCCGTGATTGGGGATGCCGATGATGTCACCCGGGAAGGCCTCGTCAGCGATTTCCCGGTCACGCGCGAAGAACAGCACCGGCGAATGGACCGCGATCTGCTTGCCGGTGCCTACCTGGGTCAGGCGCATGCCCCGGCGGAACCGGCCCGAGCACAGCCGCATGAAGGCGACACGATCACGGTGCATGGGGTTCATGTTGGCCTGCACCTTGAAGACGAAGCCGGTGACATTGGCACTCGCCGGGTCGACCGGCTGTGGGTCTGCTGGCTGCGGGCGTGGGCCAGGCGCGAAGCTGGCGAGCGCCTCCAGAAGGGGTTCGATCCCGATTTCGCGAAGCGCAGAGCCGAAAAAGACGGGCGTGAGATCGCCGCTGCGAAACGCGTCCACGCTGAAGACCGGATAGCCCATGGCGGCAAGTTCGAGCTCTTCGGCCACGCGCTCCCGCATCGAAGCAGAGACGAGCGGGGCGATTGGGCCGGGACGGAGACTGCCGTCCGGGCGTTGCAGCTGCTGACGCCCGATGTCCCACAGGCCCTCGAACTCGCCACCGAGACCGACCGGCCAGGTCATTGGCACCACATCGAGCGCAAGCGTGTCGGCGATCTCGTCGAGCAGGGCGAAGGGCGAGCGACCCTCGCGGTCGACCTTGTTCACAAAGGTGATGATCGGGACCGAGCGCAGCCGGCAGACTTCGAAAAGCTTGCGGGTCTGCGCTTCGATCCCCTTGGCGGCATCGATGACCATGACGGCGGAATCGACTGCAGTCAGCGTCCGGTAGGTGTCCTCCGAGAAGTCCTCGTGGCCCGGCGTGTCGAGCAGGTTGAAGAGGAGGCCGCCGCGCGCGAATGTCATGACCGAGGACGTGACCGAGATGCCGCGCTGCTGCTCGATCGCCATCCAGTCGGAGCGGGCGCGGCGGGTCTGGCCACGGGCCTTCACCTCGCCTGCGGCGTGGATCGCGCCGCCGGCAAGAAGCAGGCGTTCGGTCAAGGTCGTCTTCCCGGCATCGGGGTGGGAGATGATCGCGAAGGTCCGCCGCCCGGGATGGGAAGCGGAACCTGTGCCGGGGTTTGCTCCCGTGTCGGTGAACGCGTCGATGGCCATGGCCTCGGCCTAGCGTGAACGCGCGCGGGCCTCAATCGCACCGGACTGATCAGCCGGCCGGCGCAGGCGGGCGCGATCGCGGAGGTTCCGTGCCGCAGCCAGAACATCGCGGCAACTCCGGACCCGTTTGCGGCCGCCGCGAAAGCCTCTAGGGACGTCGGGATGGCCGAACCTGACGATCCCGCCGAACCGCCCCCCGCATCTCCGGCGCCGGGTGGCGACATTGCGCCCGTTTCCCTCGTCGACGAGATGCGGGCCTCCTACCTCGACTATGCCATGTCGGTCATCGTCGCGCGCGCGCTGCCAGACGTGCGCGATGGCCTGAAGCCGGTCCACCGGCGGATCCTGTTCGCGGCGAACGAGAACGGCTTCACCCCCGACAAGCCCTACCGGAAGTCGGCGCGCATCGTCGGCGACGTGATCGGGAAATACCACCCGCACGGCGACAGCGCAGTCTATGACGCGCTTGCCCGGATGGCGCAGGACTGGTCGATGCGCGTGCCGCTCATCGATGGGCAGGGCAATTTCGGCAGCATGGACCCCGACCCGCCAGCGGCCATGCGCTACACCGAGGCCCGGCTGTCGAGGGCCGCGATGGCGCTGCTCGAGGATCTCGACAAGGATACGGTCGACTTCCAGCCCAATTATGACGGGCAGGAACGGGAGCCGACCGTGCTGCCGGCGCGGATCCCCAACCTGCTCGTGAACGGCGCGGGCGGGATTGCAGTGGGCATGGCGACCAACATCGCCCCCCACAATCTCGGCGAGGTGGTGGATGCCTGCCTTGCCTTCCTCGACGACCGCAGCCTCTCGGCCGAGGCGCTCATGGTCCATGTGCCGGGTCCAGACTTTCCGACGGGCGCGCGCATTCTCAGAACCTCCGGCCTCATCCAGGCGATGACGACCGGGCGCGGCTCGATCATCGTCAGGTCGCGCGTGGTGCACGAGACCGCTGGCGGCGCCAACCGGATCGTGATCTCCGAAATTCCCTTCCAGCAGGGCAAGAGCCTGCTTGTCGAGAAGATCGCGGAGGCCATCAAGGACCGGCGGATCGAGAATGTCTCGGACCTGCGTGACGAATCCAGCCGCGAGGGGGTCCGGATCGTGCTTGATCTCCGGCGCGACGCCGTGCCCGATGTCGTCATCAACCAGCTGTTCCGCCACACCCCCGCGCAAGGCTCGTTCGCGGTCAACATGCTCGCGCTGCGCGGCGGCCGGCCCGAGCAGCTCAACCTGCGCGACATGGTGGAAGCCTTCATCCTGTTCCGCGAGCAGGTCATCACAAGGCGGTCGCGGTTCGAGCTCCAGAAGGCACGCGACCGGGCCCATGTCCTGCTCGGGCTGGTCGTGGCGGTCGAGAATCTCGACGAGGTGGTTGCGACCATCAGGGCGAGCGCGACGCCGGCGGACGCGCGCGCGGCACTTCTCGTCCGCGACTGGCCGGTCGCCGGGATCGCACCCTATCTGCGCCTCGTCGACGCCGCCGAACAGGAGCGCGAAAGCGCGGAGCTGACAGGCGGCACCTATCGCCTGTCCGACACGCAGGTGCGCGCCATCCTCGATCTGCGGCTGCACCGCCTGACGGCGCTCGGGCGCGACGAGATCGGCAGCGAGCTCGAGGCGCTCGCCGCACGGATCAGCGACCTGCTCGAGATCCTCGGCAGCCGGGCCCGGCTCGTGGAAGTGATCCGCAGCGAGCTCCGGGAGGTCCGCGCGAGCTTCGCGACCCCGCGGCTGAGCGAGATTGTCGAGGCCGACGATGTCGATGACGAGGATCTGATCGCCCGCGAGGACATGGTGGTCACGGTGACTGCGACCGGCTGGATCAAGCGGACCAGCCTCATGGTCTACCGAGCCCAGAAGCGCGGCGGCAAGGGCCGGACCGGCATGGCCACCAAGGAAGAGGATGTGGTGACGGAGATGTTCGTCGCCTCGACCCATGCGCCGGTGCTGTTCTTCTCCTCGGCCGGCAAGGTCTACCGGCTGAAGGTCTGGCGGCTGCCTGAGGGCGGTCCGGCAACCAGGGGCCGGGCCATGGCCAACCTGCTGCCGCTGGAGCCGGGCGAGACCATCACGACCGTCCTGCCTCTCCCCGAGGAGGAGAGCGAATGGAGCCGGCTCCACGTCATGTTTGCCACCGCGCGCGGACTGGTGCGCCGCAACAGCATGGACGCCTTCGCCAACATCCCCTCCAACGGGAAGATCGCCATGCGCTTCGACGAGGGGACGCACGACCGGCTCATTGGAGTCGTGCTCTGTCACGAGAGCCAGGATGTGCTGCTCGCTGCGCGCTCGGGCAAGGCGGTGCGCTTCGAGGTGACAGCCGTGCGCGAGTTCCAGTCGCGCACCTCGACCGGCGTGCGCGGCATGGACCTCGATGCCGATGACGAGGTCATCTCGGTCTCGGTGCTGAACCGGGTGGGGACAAGCGCCGAGGAGCGCGAGGCCTATCTGCGCTCCGCCCCCTGGAAGACGAGCCCGCAGCCGCTCGAGGGGCTCTCGCCCGAGCGCTTCGCCGAGCTGCAGCAGCGCGAGCAGTTCATCCTGACCATCACCGCCAATGGCTATGGCAAGCGTTCGTCGGCCTACGAATATCGGCGGACCAACCGCGGCGGCAAGGGGATCGTCAACATCGACACCTCGGCGCGCAACGGCCAGGTGGTGGCGAGCTTCCCGGTGGAGTCGAGCGAGCAGATCATGCTCGTGACCGACCAGGGCAAGCTCATCCGCCTGGGCGTGGCGGATATCCGCATTGCCGGCCGGGCGACGATGGGCGTCACCCTGTTCAAGGTGGCGGACGACGAACATGTGGTGTCCGCAGCCCGCATCCGCGACACCGAGGAGAGCGACGGAGACGGGCCCGGCGAGGAGAACGGGGCGACGCGCGCATCATGATCGTGCTCGGCCTCGAGTCGAGCTGCGACGAGACGGCTGTCGCCCTCGTCACCGCCGAAAGGCGGATCCTCGCCCAGCGGGTGGCAAGCCAGGTGGAGGTGCATGCGCCCTTTGGCGGGGTCGTGCCCGAGCTTGCCGCGCGCGCCCATGTCGAGCGGCTCACCCCCATGGCAGACGCCGTGCTGGCCGAGGCCGGGCTTGTGCTCGCGGACGTGGACGCGATCGCGGCAACTGCCGGGCCGGGGCTGGTGGGTGCAGTCATGGTCGGGCTGGTGACGGGGCAGGCGCTGGCGCTTGGCGCCGAAAAGCCATTCATTCCGGTCAACCATCTTGAGGCCCACGCGCTGTCGCCAAGGCTTGTCGACCCCAGCCTCCGCTTTCCCTATCTGCTGCTGCTGGTCTCTGGCGGGCACTGCCAGCTTGTTGGCGTGGAGGCTGTCGGGCGCTACCGCCGGCTTGCGACCACGATCGACGATGCCGCCGGCGAGGCGTTCGACAAGGTGGCAAAGCTTCTCGGGCTCGGCTTCCCCGGGGGGCCGGCGGTGGAGGCAGAAGCCAGGCTTGGGGATCCCGCCGCAGTCCCCCTTCCCCGGCCGTTGGTCGGCTCACACGAGCCGCACTTCAGCTTTGCCGGGCTCAAGACCGCTGTCCTGCGCGCGGTCGAAACCGGCCGCCACGCACCGGTCGACATCGCGGCCGGCTTCCAGGAGGCCGTCACCGCCTGCCTTGTCGACCGCACCGCGCGCGCTCTTGAGGCCTTTCCCGCAGCGACGGCACTGGTTGCCGCGGGCGGGGTTGCAGCCAACGGCGCGATCCGCGCCGCGCTTGCTACCCTTGCCGGGCAACATGGGGTCCGCCTCGTCGTGCCGCCGCCCGCACTTTGCACCGACAATGCAGCGATGGTGGCCTGGGCGGCGATCGAGCGGCGGGAAGCGGGTCTTGCCGATGATCCCGACATGGCGGCGCGACCGCGCTGGCCATTGGACCCGGCAGCCGAGCCGGTGCGCGGCGCGGGGGTGAAGGCATGATCGCGGTTGTCGGGGCCGGTGCCTGGGGGACGGCGCTGGCCCAGGCGGTGGCCAGCGACGGCACGCCAGTGCTGCTCTGGGCCCGCGAGCCCGAGGTCGCGGAAGCCATCAACCGGAATCGCGAGAATCCGCTGTTCCTTGCCGGTGTGAGGCTGCGCCCCGGGATCCGCGCAACCGCCGACCCCGGCGAGCTTGCGCGCGGCGCAGCCGGCACACCCTGGCTGCTCGTCACGCCGGCACAACATCTGCGCGCCGTTCTTTCGGCCCTGCCATGGGAAAGGGCCGGCGCGCTCCTGCTGTGCGCCAAGGGGATCGAAGCCGGAACCGGGCTTCTGATGAGCGAAGTCGCGGCCGCAGTCGCACCCGGTGCGCCGCTTGCCGTGCTGTCCGGGCCGAGCTTCGCGGCCGACGTCGCAGCAGGCAAGCCGACTGCAGTGACCCTTGCGGCCCCGAGCCTCGAAGCTGCCCACGCCCTTGCCCGGCAGTTCGCGCGCCCCAGCTTCCGCCCCTATGCCTCCGATGACCTGATCGGCGCCGAAGTCGGCGGCGCGGTCAAGAATGTGCTTGCCATCGCCTGCGGGGTGGTGATCGGCGCCGACCTCGGCGACAGCGCCCGTGCAGCGCTCGTCGCCCGTGGCTTTGCCGAGATGACGCGCTTTGCGGTTGCGCGCGGCGGCAGGGCCGAAACGGTTGCAGGCCTCGCCGGCCTTGGCGATCTCGTGCTCACCTGCGGAAGCACGCAGTCGCGCAACATGTCGCTGGGCGTGGCGCTCGGCCAGGGCAGCCGTGCTGCCGAGATTCTTGCGGGCCGGCGCACGGTGGCCGAAGGCGCGCTGACCGCGCCCGTGCTCGTGAGGGAGGCGGCCCGTCTTGGTGTCGACATGCCCATCGCCAAGGCGGTTGACGATCTTGTCGCAGACCGGGTCTCGGCCGCAGAGGCAGCAAGGCGGCTCCTGTCACGACCTCTGCGGGCTGACGGCACCTGAGGCGCACGCAGGACAGGCGATGGCAAAGCCCTGTCACGGGTTCGTCACTCGATCCTCATCAGCCTGTCATACCCACAATATATTGAGCGTTATTCAAGCAGGCTCCACAATTTCACGGCGCTTACCGCAGCGAGGTTTGAAAGCATGGCGACCCGGTCAGCGGCAGAGCGGTGTGATGAAGAGCTGACCCGCGCGGAGAGCGGCCGATCGGTCCGGATGGAGGCCGTGGCGCTCACGGTTGTGGCCACCGGAGGGCCAGCCTGGCTGACCGAAGAGGATGGTGACGAGCGGCCCGAGAAGCTCCGGGTTCGAACGGTCTTCATCTCCGACATCCATCTCGGGACGCCTGGCTGCAACGCCGACATGCTCTGGGACTTCCTGCACTCGGTCAAATGCGAGACGCTCTATCTCGTCGGTGACATCATCGATGGATGGCGCCTGAAGCGTGGCTGGTACTGGCCGACGCGCCACAACGACGTCGTCCGCCGGGTGATGAAGATGGCCAAGAAGGGGACGCGGGTCGTCTACATCCCCGGAAATCACGACGAGGTGGCGCGCGACTTCGTCGGGTTGACGTTTGGCGATATCGAGATTGTGGCCGAGGCGGTGCACGAGACCGTCGATGGCCGCAAGCTTCTCGTGCTGCACGGCGACGAGTTCGACGGCGTGGTTCTTTACGCCCGCTGGCTCGCCTTTCTCGGCGATCATGCCTATGCCTTGTTGCTGCGTCTCAACATCTGGTTCAATGCAGCGAGGCGCGCCTTCGGGCTGCCCTACTGGTCGCTGTCCGCGCACCTGAAGCACAAGGTCAAGCGGGCCGTCGAGTTCATTTCGGCCTTCGAGGACGCGGTCGCCCATGCCGCCCTGCTTCGTGGCGCGGATGGCGTCGTCTGTGGCCACATCCATTCCGCAGAAATTCGCGAAATGGGCTCGATCACCTATTACAATGACGGGGACTGGGTCGAAAGCTGCACAGCACTCGTCGAACATCACGACGGCCGGATGGAACTGATCGACTGGGCCGCGCGCAAGCGCGCTGAACTTGCAAGGCCCGGGCGGCGGTGGTCGGCAGCGGTTGCCAGCTGAGAAAACCCCGGTGCCGGACGCACCCACGAGCCAGGTCCGGCTGGCGCTCGTAACCGATGCCTGGACCCCTCAGGTCAACGGCGTGGTCCGAACGCTTCAGACAACGGTCGAGCGACTGCGCGCCCGCGGTGCAGATGTGCTCGTCATCTCTCCCGATCGCTTTGCCTCCCTGCCCTGCCCGACCTATCCCGAGATCCGCCTCGCCCTGACCCGCCCGGGAACCGTGGGCCGCCTGGTCGAGGCCCACCGTTCCAATGCAGTCCATATTGCAACCGAAGGCCCGCTTGGCCTTGCAGCAAGGCGGCATTGCCTCCGGGTACGGCGCAGCTTCACCACCAGCTTCCACACCCGCTTCCCCGATTATGTCGAAGCCCGGACCGGGCTCCCGGCCCGGCACGGCTGGCGCTTCCTGTCCTGGTTCCACAAGCCGGCACGCGCGATCCTCGTTGCAACGCCGACGCTTGCCGCGGAACTTGCGGAGCATGGCCTTGAGCAGACGCGGATCTGGTCCCGCGGGGTCGACCTGGAGCAATTCCGGGCAGGCCTTCCAAGTCCGGAGGCCTATCGCGGCCTCGCTCGACCGATCCTTCTCAACGTCGGCCGCGTGGCAGTCGAGAAGAACCTCGAGGCCTTCCTCTCGCTCGACGTGCCGGGCTCGAAAGTGGTGGTGGGCGATGGCCCGGCCCTGGCCGAGCTCAAGGCCCGGTTTCCGGGCGTCCTGTTCCTCGGTGCGCTGTCGGGAGAGCCGCTGGCGCGGGCCTATGCAGGCGCCGACCTGTTCGTGTTCCCGAGCCGCACCGACACCTTCGGGCTGGTGCTTGTCGAGGCGATGGCGAGCGGGCTGCCTGTCGCAGCCTATCCTGTGCCAGGCCCGATCGATGTTGTGGCCGACAGCGGTGCCGGCGTGCTCGACGCGGATCTGGGGGCGGCGGTCACGGCTGCCTTGCGGATTCCGCGTGCGGCAGCGATCGCCCGGGCCGCCCAGTTCAGCTGGGACGCAGCAGTAGACCAGTTCGAGGCAGCGCTCGAGGACTGCTTCGGCGTCGTGCCAAGGCCTCGCCGCTGGCTTCGAAGAGCAGC
>CALLWN010000007.1 GCA_938016505.1 uncultured Sphingomonadaceae bacterium | reverse complement strand
CCGTTCCAGCGCAATGACGCGGGTGTCCTGCCGGAGCTTCCAGGCCAGCTGGTTGGTGCCGACGTCGACAGCAAAGACTTTCGCTGCGCCCCTCGTCAGCAGAACGTCGGTGAAACCGCCGGTGGACGCGCCGATGTCGAGGCAGACGAGACCGGCCACGTCGAGCGCGAAATGGTCAATCCCGTGCGCGAGCTTGATGCCGCCCCGACTGACCCACGGGTGGTCACGGCCGCGCACGTCGAGCGGGGCATCTCCGGCGAGCCACTCGCCAGGCTTTGCAACCTTGCGCTCCCCCGAAAACACAAGCCCCGCCATGATGAGCGCCTGCGCACGGGCCCGGCTTTCCGCAAGCCCACGGCCGACCAGCAGCTGGTCAGCGCGGATTTTCGCCATGGGGCGGGTCCATGGGGATGCTGCTGCCATCCGCCGATACGGACCGGTTCCGCGGCACCTGCTTCGGCACCAGCCGGTCCGGCGCAGTCGAAGGGCCGCCGAACTCCGCGCCCTTCAGCGGCAGATCGAAGGTGAACATCCAGCCGTTCGAGGCCAAAGCAACGCCGCCCACGGACATCAGGACGCGCGTCGGGTCCATGATGACCGCACTGCGACCGCTGGTGGGCAGCAGATCGAGCGCGATGCGCTTGTGCCCATCCGGCTCATGGTCGCGCCCGAGCGCGATGGCCGAAAGCGAAGGTCATTCCACGCACTTCTCGAGCAGGAGCGTCCTCGCCCCAATGCCCCGCGATCGAGGTTTCGAGGGCATCTGCGGCTGGAGAGACTGGCGGCGCCTGCCATAGTCAGGACCACCACGCCGGCAATCAAGGCGATCTCACGCCCGTCTGCCGCCATGCTCGAAAGCAAGGACAGCCAGGTCAGGCCAGGTCAGGAAGGCCAATGTCATGATGGCCGAGACACCGAACGCCGCCGCGTCCCTCGTGCCGAAGCGGAGCTCATGTCGGTCGGTTGCGTCCGGCAACGGACAGTTGCCGGCGGCGTTCACGCCCTGGCGCCCTCGGTGACCTCCACGCTGTTGTGCCTCAGCGCCGTCAAGACGGTGCGGACGATCGCAGCGGCATCAAGACCAGCATCGGCATATTGCTTCTCGGGCTTGTCATGGTCCTGGAACCTGTCGGGCAGGCGGAGCGTACGGATCCTGAGGCCGGCATCGGTCCAGCCCTCGTCGGAGGCAAGTGTCAGCACATGCGCCCCGAGCCCGCCGATCGAACCTTCTTCGATGGTCACCACCACTTCGTGCGTCGTCGCCAGCCGGCGAATCAGCGCCACGTCGAGAGGCTTGGCGAACCGCAGGTCGGCGACTGAAGTCGAAAGTCCCTTGGCCTCGAGTTCATGTGCGGCCTTCAGCGCCTCGTGCAGGCGGGTGCCGAGCGAGAGGATGGCAACCGTCTTGCCTTCCTTCACCAGACGGCCCTTGCCGATCTCGAGCCGCTCCGGTGTTGTCGGCAGCGGCACGCCGACCCCTTCGCCGCGCGGGTAGCGGAAGGCGATCGGGCCGGAGTCGTGGAGCGCAGCGGTGTGCGTCATGTGCACGAGTTCCGCTTCGTCGGCGGCTGCCATCACGACGAAGTTGGGCAGTGTGGCGAGATAGGTGATGTCGAACGCGCCAGCATGGGTGCTGCCATCGGCACCGACGAGGCCGGCACGATCGATAGCGAACCTGACAGGCAGGTTCTGGATGGCGACATCATGCACAACCTGGTCGTAGCCGCGCTGAAGAAAGGTCGAGTAGATGGTGCAGAACGGCCGCATGCCCTGGGCTGCAAGGCCCGCTGCGAAGGTGACGGCGTGCTGCTCGGCAATGCCGACATCGAACGTGCGCTCGGGAAAGCGCTCGGCAAACTTGTCGAGGCCAGTGCCAGTGGGCATCGCGGCGGTAATCGCGACGATGCTGTCATCGCGCTCGGCTTCAGCGATCAAGGCTTTTGCGAACACTGCGGTATAGCTCGGCGGACCGCCTGGCGCCGGCTTGTGCTGCTTGCCAGTCACGACATCGAACTTGACGACACCGTGATACTTGTCCGCCGCCGCTTCTGCGGGCGCATAGCCCTTGCCCTTTTTCGTCACGACATGAACGAGACAGGGGCCTTCTGCCGCGTCACGCACATTCTCGAGAATGGGGACGAGGTGGGTGAGGTCATGCCCGTCGATCGGCCCGACATAGTAGAAGCCGAGCTCCTCGAACAGGGTGCCACCAGTTGCAAGCGTTCGAAAATATTCGTCGGCCCGCTTGGCCGGCTTCTTCAGCTGTTCGGGAAGCGCGCGCTTGGCGAGCTGGCGGACCGCATCGCGGAACTCGAGAAAGGTGTTGGAGGAGTAGATCCGCGCGAGGTAGGCCGACAGCGCTCCGACTGGCGGCGCGATCGACATGTCATTGTCGTTCAGGATGACGACGAGCCGGTTCCCGGCGTCGCGTGCATTGTTCATCGCCTCATAGGCCATGCCCGCCGACATCGCGCCATCGCCAATGACAGCAATCGCCTTGCCCGGAGCACCCTTGAGCTTGTTCGCGATCGCAAAACCGAGCGCAGCCGAGATCGAGGTCGAGGAGTGCGCGGCCCCGAACGGATCATATTCGGACTCCGACCTCTTGGTGAAGCCGGAGAGGCCGCCTCCCTGGCGCAGCGTCCTGATACGGTCGCGCCGGCCTGTCAGGATCTTGTGCGGATAGGCCTGATGGCCGACGTCCCAGACCAGGCGATCCTCGGGCGTGTTGAAGACATAGTGAAGGGCGACAGTGAGCTCGACAACACCAAGGCCAGCGCCCAGATGCCCCCCTGTCACGCTGACCGCATCCACAAGTTCCGCACGCAACTCAGCAGCGAGTTGAGGAAGCTGGTCATGCCGAAGCTGTCTCAGATCTGCCGGAACATGGACCCTGTCGAGAAGAGGGGTCACCGGTCGACCGGCATAAGTCTTTGGCGCTTCAACGCCAGTGCCTGATTGGGTCATTCTGCGTATCTAGCGGTCAGAGACAGACGTGAAAAGCCGCAAACGGCTGTCACCAGCCCCTGTGCGTCACCCGTTGCAGCGATGGCACAGGCCCTCGATCTCGAGCACGGTGCGCGCCGCAACAAACCCGCGGTCGGCAGCGTGCCCCCGGATGGTTTGCGCGAGCAGGTCGTCATCGAGGTGGTCGATCGCCCCGCAGGCCTTGCAGACCAGGAAGATGCAGTCATGCGCGCAGTCCGGGTGCACGTTCGCGACATAGGCGCTGCGGCATTCGATCCGCTTGGCCAGATTGTGCGCCACGAACAGGTCGAGGATCCGGTAGACGCTGTTGGCCACGACCCTGCGACCGAGCCGCACGGAGACCGCCTCGCTCACATCATAGGCCGAAAGCGGGCGATCGGCCTCGGCGAGCGTTTCCAGCACGCATGCGCGCAGGTCGGTTATAGCAACGCCACTGCCCTCGAGCAGGGCGGCCGCGGTCGCGCGCAGCCGGGCCGCACCGGGGTGCGGATGCACATGGGTCTCGGCGTCGTCGATCATCCGTCTCAGGGCTTGCGCGGCGTGGGCTCCGCCCGCGCCTCGACCACCGCTTCGGCGCGCGGTGGCGGTGCAGCGAGCGCGGCCTGGAGCCGGTCTGCCGCAGGGCAGGGCGCCTGACAGATCTGCCGCAGCCGCTCGAGATTGGCCTCGGCGCGGGCTCGGGCTCCGCGCTCGATGAAGGCCAGGCCCTGCCCTTCGAGTGCCGCCACGCTCGACGGGTCTACCGAGAGCGCCTCACGATAGAAGCGCGCAGCCTTGCCGGGAAGACCCTCGGCGCGCGCAACCGCCGCAAGCCCGAGATAGGCCTTCACGTTGCGCGGATCGACCGCGAGGGCCGTCTCAAACCGGTCGGCCGCCGCGGAATATTTCTTCTCGGCCAGCAGTGCTTCGCCCTTGGCCACCAGCAACACCGACAGCGCCGAAAGCTCGGTGTCCGCGTTCCCCCTCTGCAGCGCAGCCGATGACTGGGCCAGTGCCGGGATGCCGGCCGACGAGATGGAAATCACCGCCAGGGCCATCGCCAGCATTGCAAGCGTTCTGACAGGGGTTCTGAGCGTCATCCTCATCCTCTTCGCCTCTCTAGCACGGCAATCGGAAGCTGGCGACGAAAAAGCCGTCGCAACCGTCTTTGTGAGGGGAAAGCGCGACCATTCGGTCGGGTGCGATCCCGAACGCCTGTGCGAATGCGCCGACGATGCCGGGGCCCTCGGGTTCCAGAACGGAGCAAACCGCGTAGACGAGGCGACCGCCAGGGCGGACGAGGCTTGCACCGAGGCGAAGCAACCTCGACTGGAGGGCGATGAGCCGCTCGAGCCG
>CALLWN010000006.1 GCA_938016505.1 uncultured Sphingomonadaceae bacterium | reverse complement strand
GAGGCGACCTCATCGGCCGCGCGGTTGCAACCGTCGAGGACGCCCTGCTCGAGGCCTCGGTCCTCGTCATCCTCCTGCTCCTGCTGTTCCTCGGCGACTGGCGCGCCGCGCTCATCGTCACGGCAGCGCTGCCGATGGCAGCCCTCATCACCTTCATCCTCATGCGCGGCTTCGGCCTGTCCGCCAACCTCATGAGCCTCGGCGGTCTCGCGATCGCGATCGGCCTCCTCGTCGATGGCGCCGTCGTCGTCGTCGAGAACATCGTCGAGCGCCTGACCGACCCGCGCCACCACGGCACCGGCAGGCTCAACCGGATCCTGGTCGCCACGAGCGAGGTCATCCAGCCGGTCACCTCGGGCATCCTCATCATCATTCTCGTGTTCCTGCCCCTGCTGTCGCTCGAGGGGCTCGAGGGCAAGCTGTTCGCCCCGGTCGCGCTCACCATCGTGATGGCGCTCGGCGCCTCGCTCCTCCTCGCCCTCACCCTCATCCCGGTGCTCGCCTCGCTCGGCCTGAGGCCAGCGCCCGGCCATCACGAGCCCTGGCTGATGCGAAGGCTCGCCCCGGCCTACGCCCGCCTCCTCGACGGCGCCTTCGCCCGCCAGCCGCTCGTCCTCGCGCTCGCTGTCGTCGCGCTCGCCGTCGCCGGCTTCGCCTACACCAGGGTCGGCAAGATCTTCCTGCCCACGCTCGACGAGGGCACGGTCCTCATGCAGCTCGCCAAGCACCCCTCGATCGGGCTCGCCCACAGCGTCGCGGGCGATCTCGCCGTCCAGAAAACCGTCCTCGCCCATGTGCCCGAGGTGGAGGCGGTGATCGCCCGGGTCGGCTCCGACGAGCTCGGGCTCGACCCGATGGGCCTCAACGAGACCGACAGCTTCCTCGTCCTCAGACCCCGCGCGACCTGGCGGGGCGACAAGGATTTCCTCGTCGGCGAGCTGCGCCGGGCGCTCGCCGCCCATCCCGGCATCGAGCCCAGCTTCACCCAGCCGATCGAGATGCGGGTCTCGGAAATGCTGACCGGCAGCCGCGGCGACCTCGCCGTCAAGATCTTCGGCCCCGATCTCGCCGAGCTCGGCCGCCTCGCCGGCGAGGTCGAGCGCCGCCTTGCCGCGATCGATGGCGCGACCGAGGTCATCACCGTTGCCGACGATCAGGTGGACTATCTCTCGCTCGAGATCGACCGGCTGGCCGCCGGCCGGGCCGGCTTCCAGGTCGAGACGCTCCAGGCGAGCCTGCGCGCCCAGGTCGAGGGGCTTGCCGCCGGCACCGTCACCGACGGTCTCCGCCGCATCCCCGTGGTGATCCGCGGGCCCGAGGCGGCGTCCGGCAATGCGACGCTGTTCGCCGACCAGCTCCTGCTCTCCCCCACAGGCATGCGCGCACGGGCGAGCGACCTCGCCCGCGTCACCCGCGGCGAGGGGCCGGTCAAGCTCGAGCATGAGCAGGGCTCGCGCTTCGCCCTCGTCCAGGCCTTCGTTTCGGGCCGCGACATCGTCGGCTATGTCCGGGAAGCCCAGGCGAAGATCGCCGCCGAAGTGCCCCTGCCGCAGGGCTACCGGATCGTCTGGGGCGGCCAGTTCGAGAACCAGCAGCGCGCCGCCGCCCGGCTGTCGGTCGTGCTCCCCATCGCGCTCGGGCTCATCTTCGCGCTTCTCTACGCAACCTTCGGCGCGCTGCGCCCGGCCATCCTCATCCTTCTCATGATTCCCTTCGCATTGGTGGGCGGCATTCTCGCGCTGTGGGCGTCGGGCGCCTATCTCTCGGTTCCCGCCTCGGTCGGGTTCATCGCCCTGCTTGGCATCGCGGTGCTGAACGGGCTCGTCATGGTCTCCCATATCCGCCACCTCCGCGAGGAGGGGCTCCCGCTTGCCGAGGCAGTCGTCGCGGGGGCGCGCCGGCGGCTGCGTCCCGTCCTCATGACCGCGAGCATCGCGGCCTTCGGGCTGGTGCCGCTCCTGTTCGCTACCGGCCCCGGCTCGGAAATCCAGAAGCCGCTCGCCATCGTGGTCATCGGCGGCCTCGTCACGTCCACCCTTCTCACGCTGGTGATGCTGCCGCTCCTCTACGCCCGGTTCGGCGAAGGTCGCGCCGACCGGGCGCGGTCCATGGATGAGCTGGCATGAGGCGCGCCCTGCTCGCGCTCCTTGTCGCCGCGCCGGCCGCAGCGCAGACCGCGCTGCCCGATCCGCCCGCAGCGCAGACCGCGCTGCCCGATCCGCCCGCAGCGCAGACCGCGCTGCCCGATCCGGCAGCAGTCGAGATCGCGCTCGATGCCCATCCCGCAGTCGAGGCCGCCCGCGCCGGGGCCGCTGCCGCGCGCGCCCGGGCCCGTGCGCGCGCCGCCGGCCCCCACGAGGCGACCGCAAGCGGCGGTTTCACCCATCGCCGGGTCGAGGCCGATGGCGGCAACCTCGGGTTTCCGGAGTATGAGCTCGGCCTCTCCCGTGCCCTGCGCCTCCCCGGCAAGGCCCCGCTCGACCGCGCCGCAGGCGAGGCCGGCGTCCGCGCTGCCGACAACATGGCCGACGATGCCCGCCACCAGACAGCCGTCCTGCTCTCCGACCTCTGGTGGGACTGGCTCGGCGCCGCCGCCGAGCGCCGCGTGCTCGATCGCTCGGTCCAGACCCTTGCCGAGGCGGCCGCTGCAGTCCGCCGGCGCCAGGCGCTCCGCGATGCCGCTCCGATGGAGGCCGAACAAGCCGAGGCCGCGCTCGCGCTCGCCCGCTCGGCGGCGCGTTCTGCCGCCGGCCGTGAGGCCGCAGCACGCGCCGTGCTTGCCGCCCGGTTTCCGCTCCTGCCCCTGCCGGCCGCAGCGCCCGAGCTGCCCGCGCCCGAACTCCCGCCGGAAGCCCTTCCCGCGCTCGGCGCGCGCGTCACCGCCCGAAGCCACGAAATCGCAGCCGCCGCCGCCGTCGCCGACGAGGCCGACCTCCTCGCCCGCCGCGCCCGGCGCGACCGCATCGCCGACCCCACGGTCGGCCTGCGCGGCTTCTCCGAGTTCGGCGGCGCCGAGCAGGGTGTCGGCGTCATGCTGAGCATGCCGCTCGGGGGCCGCCACCGGCGCGCGCTCGCCGACGAGGCGGCTGCACGGGCCGGCGCCGAGCGTGCCAGGGCCGTTGCGGTCCGGCAGGAGATCGAGTCGCTGGCCCGGCGCGATGTCGCCGAGGCGCAGGCCGCCCTTGCCGCCTGGCAGGAGGCCGAGGCCGCCGCCCGCGCCCGCGCGTCGGCAGCTGCCCGGGCCGCGCGCGGCCACGCGCTCGGCGGCCTCGATCTCGCCGAGCGCCTCTACGCCGAACGCACCGCCCAGGAAGCCGCGCTTGCCGAAGCGCAGGGCCGCGCTGCGGCCTGGCGCGCGATCACCCGCCTCAGGATCGACAGCCACACGCTGTGGATGCACGACGATGCGCCATGATGCTATGCCCGCGCTCGCCGGCCACTCCCGCCACCACGGAAAGGAACCCGATGCGATGACCGAGCCCGCCCGCCGCTATTCGCAGCTGTCGATCCTGCTCCACTGGGCCATGCTCCTGCTCATCGCCGCCACCTACGCCGCGATCGAGCTGCGCGAGTTCTTCCCGAGAGGCAGCCCCCCGCGCGAGGCCTTCAAGTCCTGGCACTTCATGCTCGGCCTCACCGTGTTCGCGCTCGTCTGGGTCCGGATCCTCGCCCGGCTCGTCGGGGGCACGCCGCCGATCACACCCCGGCCGCCGGCCTGGCAGCTCCTTGCCTCGCGCGCGGTCCACCTCGCGCTCTACGCCCTCATGATCGCCATGCCGGTCGCCGGCTGGGCGATCCTCAGCGCCGAGGGCAAGCCGATTCCCTGGTTCGGCCTCGAACTGCCGCCCCTGCTGGCGCCCGACAAGGCGCTCGCTGGCCGGGTCGAGGAGGTCCACGAGACCGTCGGCACCATCGGCTACTGGCTCATTGGCCTCCACGCCGCTGCAGCGCTCGCCCACCACCATCTCTGGAAGGACGACACGCTCCAGCGCATGCTGCCCTGGCGCCGGGCGCGCGCCTGAGCCTTCCCGCGCGCCGCGCCCAACCGGAGCCCTCGCCATGCCGCGCCACCCGACCCACGCCGAGGGCCACGCCGTCGACCGGATCGGCTGGCTGCGCGCCGCCGTCCTCGGCGCCAACGACGGCATCGTCTCGACCGCAAGCCTCATCCTCGGCGTTGCCGCCTCCGGCGCGCCGCGCGCCGCGATCCTTCTGGCCGGTGCCGCCGGGCTGGTTGCCGGCGCCATGTCGATGGCGGCCGGCGAATATGTCTCGGTCAGCTCGCAGGCCGATACCGAACAGGCCGACCTCGCCCGCGAGACCCTCGAACTCGCCGCAGACCCCGAGGCCGAGCATGCCGAGCTCACCGGCATCTACATCGCCCGCGGGCTCGATCCGGCAACGGCTTCCGCGGTCGCCGACCAGCTGATGGCGAGGGACGCGCTCGCCGCCCACGCCCGCGACGAGCTCGGCCTCACCGCCACGGGTGCGGCCCGGCCGCTCCAGGCCGCCTTCGCCTCGGCGCTCACCTTCGCGGCCGGCGCAGCACTGCCGCTCCTCGTCGTCGTCCTGGTCCCGACCGCGCGGCTGGTTCCGGCCACCATCGCTGCCTCGCTCCTGCTGCTGATGGCGCTCGGTGCGCTCGGCGCCCGCGCCGGCCGGGCGCCGGTGGGCCGTGCCGTCCTTCGCGTCAGCTTCTGGGGCGCGCTCGCCATGGCGCTGACCGCCCTCGTCGGCCGCCTCGCCGGCACCGTCGTCTGACCGCCGGGCCAGCATCTGCCGGGCGCTGGCGGCCGCGGTGCGCCCGCTCAGTCCGCGCCCGGTGACGCCCGTTCGCGGGTCGGGCCCTTCAGTCTCCCGGCTGCCGCCGTGACCGCGCCGACGAGCCCTGTCAGCCGTCGGCCGACCGCCTCATAGAGCACGACAATGTCGCCCTCCGGCACCGGCCGAGGCCATGCCCAGCCCGCCCGCGCGGCGGCGAGCGCAAGCAGGGCGCCGGCTGCCACCGGCCAGCCGGCGTCGACCAGGGTGTCCGGCGCGAGGAGGCCGGGCCCAGGGCCTGTCGCCACGGCGATGGCAGGCGTCGCAGCGAGGGCCGCCACCGCGAGCGCAACGAAGGGCAGCAGCGGCGCCGGCTTCGCCGCAGGTGCAGCTGCCGCGATCTGCCTGACGACATGAAGCATGAGCAGCGTGGCGGTGACGGCCGACAGGGTGAACAGGAGGGGCAGCAGCCCGGGGCCGAGCAGGGGCTTCACTGCCGCCTTGGCCAGTGCGCCGCCGCTGAGTGGCAGGCCGGCGATGGCAAGCGCCGTCACGAGCGCAAGCCCGCGCGCCCAGCG
>CALLWN010000005.1 GCA_938016505.1 uncultured Sphingomonadaceae bacterium | reverse complement strand
GAGGGCAGACTGTGAGGTGGCGGTGGCGCCCGCAGGGTCGATGGGTTTCGGCGCCACCGCCACCATCCGGATGCCGGGGACGGCCGGCGGTGCCAGATCTCCCAGGGCTGTTCGGGATCCCCCGGGAGCCCGACCATCAAGCCGGCTCCTGCACAGTCGCGCAAGCCCGCGCGGTTGACATATCAATCATTGATAGGCCGGGGTCGCCCTGTCCGGGCTGCCGGGGCATGGCGCTCGCCCAGCCGTCCCGGCCGATCACCACATGGTCGAGCAGCGCGACCTCGATCGTCCCGAGTGCCGCCGCCACCCGCCGGCTCATCGCCACATCCCCGGCCGAGGGCGTCGGGTCGCCCGAAGGGTGGTTGTGGACGAGGATGACCGCACTGGCGGCAAGCTCGAGCGCGCGCCGCGCAACCTCGCGGGGGTAGACCGTCGCTGCCCTGACCGACCCTGCGCACAGCGTCTCGGCGCGGATCAGATGCTGGCCCGAATCGAGAAACAGCGCCCGCACTTCCTCGACCGGAAGCCAGGCCATTTCGGCGTAGAGCCAGCCGACCACGGCCTCCGGGGCGGCGATCCGCGGCCGGCCCTGCCCTTCCGGCGAAAGCACCGCGCCGATCGCCTCGCGGACCAGCCCGAGAATGGCGATCCCGTTGGCATCGGCCCCGAGCTGGCGCAGCCGCTCCTCCGAGAGCGTGAGCACCGCCCCCAGCGAACCCCGCTCCGCCAGCAGCCGGTCGGCGAGCCGGGGCACGCTCTCCACCGCGCCGAGAAGCCGCATCAGCAGCCAGCGGTCGCGCGATTGCGCCCCGGGGGAGCGCTTCGCCGCGACCCGCGGCCGCGCCGTCGATCGGGTGCCAGCGTCAGCCTGAGCGGCAATGCCTGTCATGTCATCGCTCCGCCGTCTGCGGTCGCGGCACGCATCCCGCCATGCTTCGGTCCTCCACGCGTGGCACGTGTCGCGGTCATTGCGCCCGGCGTGAGCCGGTGCGCCGTGCGGCCCTGCCCTCGAACCAGGCGCCCAGCAAGACGGCCGCCACCACCGGGTATGACCAGATGATGAGGGTGGCCGCATAGGCCGCCGGCAGCATCGTCGGCATGTATGCAGCGGCAAGGTGCACGGCGAGCGCGCCAAGCTGGAAGCCTGCCGCCCACAGCGGCCAGAAGCTCCTCGCCCTCAGCGCAATTGCCGCCAGCACCAGGAACAGCAGAAAGTCGACCAGCACGATGCCGGCCTCCGGCCCGGCGAATCCCCGGTGCTGGACGAAAGGCGTGAGCAGCGCGCCTGCGAGGAGCGCCGATGCAGCGATCCGCTCGTCGCGACCACCCCACCGCCACGCCATCAGCAGCGTGCAGACGAGCAGTCCCGCAAAGACGACAGGCTCAGCCATGGCCTCGGGTTCCGACCTTTCCCTCGCGCCAGGCGCAGCCGGCGTGCACGCAACCCCTCCGTCGCGGCACGCCGGTCCGGCTCAGGCGGCGTCCTTCTCCACCACGCGCAGCATCGACTTCTGTGTCGGCCACTCGGGCTTGTCGATGAAGCTGCCGAAGGCCACTTCGCCAAGGCCGATCGACTTCTGCACTTCGAACAGCGCCTTGTGCGCTGCAACCAGCTCGCGCCGGGCCTGGGTGATCGCGGCAACGGCCGCGGCCGCGCGTTCGATCGCTTCCTGTCCGGTGCAGGCCGACAGCCGCGCATCCTGGCGCGCCACCGGCATCATGCCGAGAAAACCCGTGGCCTTGGTGAGCGCAGCGTCCAGCGCTTCCTCGGTTTCGTAAAGCGTTTCGGCAACACGGGCGGCAACTTCGCGACGGAGTCTGGGCATGGGTCTTCTCCCGGGCGGCAGCCTCGCCGGGCCGACCGCCGTCTGTTGTTGAACTCTGGATACGGGTCGGTGGGGTGGGGCCGGGCCCCGGGGCTCAGGTGCGGAGCTGGGTCAGCGCCGCGATGCCCGAAAGCAGGAGCCCGAAGGCCAGCATCGCCAGGATCGTCACGATCAGGATGCCGGCAATGCGCTGGGGGACGGTCAGGTCATTGGCGCCTCCCCACAACCGCAGGGAATGGCTGGCGTCGACCGGGCCGGGCCACGCCATGCTCGCAGCGTCGGCGACCTCGGACCGCTGTCCATGGTCGCCCTGCCGCAACGGGCTGTGGGCCGGGATCCGTGGCGGGCTGCCGAAGATCCCGGCCGGCCGGAAAACCGGCCCGCCATCGCCCTCGGATGCAGGATCGTCAACGGGGTCGAACGCCGGTTCATGGCCAGCGTCATCCGCGGTCCCGGCCGGGGTCTCAACCCGCGACGGTTGATATGCGAACGGCTGATAACCATCCGCCAGCCCCGCGCGCGGTGCAACTGCCGGCCGTCCGGCCTCGAGCGCCGCGTTCGAGGCCCGCCAGATGATTGCCGCCTCGCGCCGGCTGGTCACGCCAAGCACCTGCATCGCCTGCCGAAGCCGCGCATCCACGGTGTGGCGCGAGATGCCGAGCGCAAGCGCGATCTCCTTCGAGGTCGCATGGTCGTCGACGAGGTCAAGGCATGCGCGCTGCCCGGCCGTCAGCCGTGCAATCCGGGCCTCCAGGTCCAGTTCGGAATCTTTTCCTGCGCGTTGCACCGGGCCATTCTCCATCCGCCCTCATTAACAAACATAGCGATCCGGAGCCGACTTGTCAGCACCGCGCTGAAGATGGCAGCACTGTCCGTGGCCCCCGCCCGCGATCGCAGCGCAGGGGGCGGGAGATGGCCCCATGCAGATTTGCCATGCGGCAGCCGGCTGAGCCGATGGCCCTCGAGGCCGGGGGTCGGCTCAATGGCTGGAAGGCGATCGCCGCTTTCCTCGCCGTCGATGTCCGCACCGCCCGGCGCTGGGAGGCCGAGCGCGCCCTCCCGGTCCACCGCCTTCCCGGCGATGCTCGCTCGCCGGTCTGGGCCGACAAGGGCGAGCTGGCGGCCTGGCTCCGCCCCCCGCAGCAGGGCGCGCCCGCACCGGCGCAGGAGCCGCCGCCCGCCCTCCCGACCTCGCCGCCCGCCGTCCCCACGCCGTCCCGGCCAGCCCCGGCGCCCCTCGAGACCCGTCCCCGCCGCCGTCTGGTCCCGGCGATCCTCGCGCTGGCCGCCGCCGCCGCGCTCACCCTCCTCCTCTCCCACCTCCTCGCCCGCCCGGCGCCCCCGTCCGCCGGCCCCGCCTACGCCGACGCGTCCGCCGAGCGCCGCCACCGCGATGCCCTCCACGCGCTCGCCAGCCGCACGCCCCGGGGGCTGGACCAGGCCGCCACCCTGTTCGCCGCCAACGCCCGCGCCCACCCCGACAACCCCGCCGCCTTCACCGGCCTCGCCGAGACCCTGCTCCTCATGCGCGAGTTCGCCGGACTTCCCGATGAGCCCGCCTACCGCCGTGCCCGCAACGCCGCCGAACGCGCGCTCGCGCTTGCCCCCGACGACCCCGCCGCCCTTCGCGCGCTGGCCTTCACCCTGTTCTGGTCAGAGGCCGACAAGCCGCGCGCGCTTGCGCTGTTCGCCCGTGCTGCCGCGCGCGCTCCGGCCGATGCGCGCACCCATCACTGGCGCGGCAATGCGCTGGTCTTTGCCGGCTTATTTGCGGAAGGACTTGAAAGCCTCGCCCGCGCCCGCGCACTGGCGCCGGAAAGTTCGGCCATCGCCGCTGACGAAGCCCACATCCGCTTCCTCCTCGCCGAAACCCCAGGGGCCCGCGCGGATGCGCTCGCCGCGCTCCGCCGCATCACCGAGGTCGATCCCGCCTACATCGGCGCCTGGCGCTACCTCGAGTGGGACCTGCTCGCCGCCGGCGACGCGCCCGGCTTTCTCGCCGCCGCCCGTGCCCACGCCCGCCTCGCCGACCGCCCGGCCCGGCTCGAAACCCTCGCCGCCGCCGAAGCCGCGCTTGCCACCGGCGGCCGCCCCGCCCTCATCGCCGCCCTCCTCGCAGCAGCACGCGCCCGCCACCGGGAAACCCGCGCAGATGCGCTCACCCTTGCCCGCCTCCACGCGCTGGCCGGCAACCAGGCCGAGTCGGCCCGCTGGCTCGCCCGCGCCCAAGCGCTCGGCGAGCCCCACGCCTTCATGCCCGAAGGCTGGCCCGAGCTCCGCCCGCTCATGAAAGACCCGCAGTTTGCAGCCGAATTCGCAGGTGCCGCCCCTTCACGCCCGCTCCCGCCCGCTCAAACGCCCTCGCCTTGACAGCGCCGGCCGCCCCATCCTCCCCGAGAGGCCGGCACCCGCGCCGGCCCAACAGGGGACACGCCATGACACCCTTCCTCCGCCTCGCGGCCTTCGCCGCTGCCACACTTGCAACCGCGCCTGCCTTCGCCGCCCACGTGCCCGGCGGCTGGTACGCCTGGGCCGATGCCTATGGCCAACATTTCCAGGCGCCCGGCGTCGAAGGCCGGGTCTGGATCGTCAACGGCATCGTCCAGTCCGCCTTCGCCAGCAACGGCGGCAGCTACGCCGCCGGCCCGCTGACACCCGGTGCGACCGCCGTCCACGCCCGCGGCACTTCGCCCTACGGCTCGGAGATCGCGGACGTGACGACGAGCGCCGATCTTGCCACCGGCACTGCCCGCGCCACCGCCGAGGTCATCGACTTCGGCTTCCCCAGCATGCAGGCAAGTGGCAGTGGCCGCTTGCGCGAAACGCTCTGGTTCACCAACACGACCGAAACCTGGCTTCCCATCGGCTACCGGGTCGAGGTCGATGGTGCCGTCTCCGGCTTTGCGCCCGACCTCGGCGGCCAGGCTTTCGTCGATGCCTCCGCCGGCCTCTTCGTCCCCGAGTCGGCCGGCTGCACCCTGCTCGCCCAGTGCATCGGCTTCCATCCCTTCGCCGGCGGCGCCTCGGGCAGCGCCTTCCGCGCCGAGTATCGCAACGTCGGCGGCCTCACCTTCGTCGATCCGCTCGGCAACGCTGCCTTCTGGACCGTCACCTATTACCCCGGCCACGACACGTCTGCCGGCCTCCTCGACTTCACCATGTCGACAACGCTCTGGGTTCCGCCCGGCGAGACCACGCTCACCATCGTGCCCTACCTCTATCTTGCCTCCTGCGGCGGCCAGACCGGCACCTGCGGCTTCGGCAATTCCGGCAAGGTCCGCCTCGGCGCCACGCCTGCCGGCCTCAGCTGGACCTCCGAATCCGGCGTCTTCCTCTCCGCCCTCGCCGACCCGCCGCCCGGCGGCGCCATCCCCGAGCCCGCCACCTGGGCCCTCCTCGTCACCGGCTTCGCCCTCACCGGCGCCAAGGCCCGCCGCCGCGTGCGCCGAAGCGCCGCCCACCCGCACTCCGCAGATCTGAAACCAGCCCCGTCAATCCACGCCTTGCGCCGCCAGCCACGCCCTGAATTTCGGGTCGTCGCGGATCCGGTCGAAGTTCCGGTCCTTGGCAATCTGGCTGCGTGAAGGCGGCACGCCCCTCGCCTTCCGGGCGTCGAGGGCCGCGATCGCCCCATCGACATCGCCTCCGAGCCCGTGGAGGCAGGCAAGCCGATACAGCGCGATCGCAACCATCTCCATCAGCGCCGGCACCTCGCTCTCACCGAACCTGCGCACCACCTCGTCACAGGCCGCGATCGC
>CALLWN010000004.1 GCA_938016505.1 uncultured Sphingomonadaceae bacterium | reverse complement strand
GCGCGGTTGTCGGTGATGAAGTCGGCGACGAAGCGGCCCTTCTGGATATCGGCCAGCACGCGCTTCATTTCGGCCCTGGTTTCCTCGGTGATGATCCGCGGGCCCGTTGAATAGTCGCCATATTCGGCGGTGTTGGAGATGGAGTAGCGCATGTTGGCAATGCCGCCCTCGTACATGAGGTCGACGATGAGCTTCACTTCGTGGAGGCATTCGAAATAGGCCATCTCGGGCGCGTAGCCGGCTTCCACCAGCGTCTCGAACCCGGCCATGATGAGGTGGGAGAGGCCACCGCACAGCACCGCCTGTTCACCGAACAGGTCGGTCTCGCATTCTTCGCGGAAGTTGGTCTCGATGATGCCGGAGCGCCCGGCGCCGAGTGCCGAGGCATAGGAGAGGGCGAGATCCATCGCGTTGCCGCTGGCATTCTGGGCAACGGCGACAAGGGCGGGCACGCCGCCGCCCTTCTGATACTCGCTGCGCACCGTGTGGCCTGGCCCCTTGGGCGCGACCATGAAGACATCGAGATCGGGGCGTGGCTCGATGAGGCCGAAGTGGATGTTGAGGCCATGGGCGAAGGCGAGCGCTGCGCCCTCGCGCATGTGGGGCCTGAGGTCGGTCTCCCAGATGGCGGCCTGGTGCTCGTCGGGTGCGAGCATCATCACGACGTCGGCCCATTGGGCGGCCTCGGCGTTGGTCATGACGGTGAAGCCTGCAGCGCGCGCCTTGTCGGCCGTGGGGGAACCGGGCCTGAGCGCGGTCGCCACCTCGGCGACGCCGGAATCGCGCAGGTTGGCGACATGGGCGTGGCCTTGGGAGCCATAGCCCACCACGGCGACCTTTTTGGCGCGGACCAGCGCGAGGTCGGCATCGGAATCATAATAGACGCGCATCGATCTTCCCCCGGATGTGTTGGCTGAGACGGAACTAGGCGCTTTCGGCGCCGCGGGCCATTGCCGCGACCCCGGTGCGGGCGACTTCGACGAGGCCGACCTCGCGCATGAGCGCGATGAACTGGTCCACTTTCTGCGTCGAGCCGGAAATCTCGAAGATGAAGCTTCCCGTGGTGGTATCGACCGGGCGGGCACGGAAGATGTCGGCGAGGCGCAGGGCCTCGACCCGGGCCTCGCCCTTCCCCACCACCTTCACGAGCGCGAGCTCGCGCTCGACGTGGGGACCGGCCTCGGTCAGGTCGGTGACGGAGTGGACCGGGACGAGCCGCTCGAGCTGGGCGTGGATCTGGTCGATGACGCGCCTTGGCCCTGTCGTCACGATGGTGATTCGGCTGACGGCATGGTCGGCCGAGACATCGGCAACGGTCAGCGATTCGATGTTGTAGCCGCGCGCCGAGAACAGGCCGGTGATGCGGCCGAGCACGCCCGCCTCGTTGTCGACGAGGACCGAGAGCGTGTGGCGCTCGGCGGGCTCGTGGGGGAAGAGCGGTCTCGTTGCCATCAGACCAGCGCCTCGGCGGCCGTGTCGAGTTCGCCGGCGACATCGGATTGCGACAGCAGCATCTCGGTGTGGGCGGCGCCGCTCGGGATCATCGGGAAGCAGTTGGCGTGCTTCTTGACCCGGCAGTCGACGAACACTGGCCCTGCGTGCGCCAGCATCTCGGCGATGCCGGCGTCGAGCGCGTCGGCGGTGTCGATCCGGATGCCCTTCCAGCCATAGGCCTCGGCGAGTTTGACGAAATCAGGCAAGGCCTCGGTGTAGCTTTCGGCGTGGCGGCCCTCGTAGGTGAGGTCCTGCCACTGGCGGACCATCCCCATATATTCATTGTTGAGCACGAACACCTTGACCGGCAGGCGATATTGCACCGCGGTCGACATTTCCTGGATGTTCATGAGGATCGAGGCTTCGCCGGCGATGTCGATGACGAGCTTGGTGGGGAAGGCCACCTGGGCGCCGATCGCGGCGGGAAGGCCATAGCCCATGGTGCCTAGCCCGCCGGAGGTGAGCCAGCGGTTGGGCTTCTCGAACGGGAAATGCTGGGCGGCCCACATCTGGTGCTGGCCGACTTCGGTGGTGATGATGGGGTCCAGATGGGCGGTCGCGGCGCGCAGCCGGGCAATGGCATGCTGGGGCTCGATCTCGGGGCCGGCCTGGGTGAAGGCGAGGCAATCGACCGCGCGCCAGCCGCGGATGCGGTTCCACCATTCTTCCGCAACCGTCGGCCGGAGGCCGCGGCTCTTCCAGATCTTGACGAGGTCATCGAGGACATGGCCGACATCACCCTCGATCGCGAGATCGACCCGGACGGTCTTGTTGAAGGAGGAGGGGTCGATGTCGACGTGGATCTTGCGGCTGCCGGGCGAGAAACCGTCGAGCCGGCCGGTCACCCGGTCATCGAAGCGGGCGCCGAGGCAGACCATGAGATCGCACTGGTTCATGGCCATGTTGGCCTCGTAGGTGCCGTGCATGCCGAGCATGCCGAGGAACTGCGGCGACGAGGCAGGATAGGCGCCAAGCCCCATGAGCGTCGAGGTCACGGGGGCGCCACAGAGATCGGCGAGCTCGCGGAGCTTCTGGGCTGCCATCGGCCCTGAATTGATGATCCCGCCGCCGGTGTAGAGGATCGGCCGCTCGGCCGAGGCGAGCATCTCGGCTGCTGCCGCGATCGCGGCGAGGTCGCCCTTGATCTTCGGCCGGTAGCTCCGGTGGGCGATGGCGCCGGGCCGCTGGTAGCGGGCGCGTGCGACCTGCACATCCTTCGGCAGGTCGATGACGACCGGGCCGGGCCGGCCCGAGGTTGCGATGTGGAATGCCTCGTGCACCACCTCGGCGAGACGCGCGGTCTCCTTCACGAGATAGTTGTGCTTGGAGCAGTGGCGGGTGATGCCGACGGTGTCGCATTCCTGGAAGGCGTCGGTGCCGATGAGGTGGGTCGCGACCTGCCCGGTGATGACGATGACGGGGATCGAATCCATGAGTGCGTCGGTGATGCCGGTGACGGCGTTGGTGGCACCTGGCCCCGAGGTGACGAGGACCACGCCCGGCTTGCCGGACGCACGGGCATAGCCCTCGGCGGCGTGGACTGCGCCCTGCTCGTGGCGGACGAGGATGTGGCGGATTCGCTTCTGCCGGTGGAGCGCATCATAGATGGGAAGGACGGCGCCGCCGGGATAGCCGAAGATGACCTCGACCCAGAGGTCCGAGAGGGCCTCGAGCAGGATTTCGGCACCGGACAGGTCGCGGCCTGACATGGTTCATCCCTTCGCACATGCGGCAACCGCCGCGGAAGGCGGGCTGGCTAGGGAGCGAATCGGCACATGTCAACGCCGGGAAAATCCATTGATGACATGGAATAAGCCGTGAGTATAATGATATTGTCGGTATCTGGCCTGAAGTTGCAACAAGCGTTGCCGTCGTGCCACAGGTCAGCCGGCGAGCGTCTGCCGCCGGCGACGCAGTGCGCTGCCGACGAGCCCGAAGCCGGCAATGAGCATCGCCCAGCTGGCGGGCTCCGGCACGACGGCAAGGCCGACGAGGCGCCCGATCTCGACCGACAGCGCCTTGTGCACGCCGCGCGTGACGTGGATGCCGTCGAACAGGAGATGGTTGGAACAGTCCATCCCGAGCTGCGCGGGGAACACCTCTGCAAGGCAGAAGCGGTTCGGATCGGTGATGAGGGTTGCAGGAAGGCCGAACCGCGCCGGATTCGCCACAAGCGCGTCGAAGAAGGCGAAATAGTCGAAGCGGTGGAGCGTGGTCCACGGGGCGAGGGCAGGCGCGAGCGCGTCGAGCGACAGATCGAGCGCGGCCTGGAGTGCGACCCCTTCCGCCTCGGACGGGTTGGGGACGCCGAGGATGAGGATGTTCCTGGCGCCCGCTGCCGAAAGGCCGGCGACCGCGCCCGTCATGTTGGTGACATAGGCGTTGGCCACCATCATCTGCGCGGCCGGATCGCCGGCCAGCGACTGGATCAGGTTCACGTCGTTGTTGCCGAAGTTGATGACGTAGAGGGCGTCAGGGTCGAAGCTTTGGCCGGTGAGCAGCAGATAGGCCCGGAAGATGTCGAGCTGGGTGGGAAGCGAGGGGATCACGCCCAGCGCCTGCACATCATCGAAGGAGCCGCGCGCCCCGCCCACGGCGAAATTGGTGGCGCCGGGCACGAAGGGCGGCGGCAGCGTGCCGGGCGCGGCGCCGATGTTGAAGGCGGGCGTGGGCCGGCCGAAACTGGCGTAGCCGAGGTAATCGGCCCAGCTCGGCCCGTCAGACCAGCGGCCGTACCAGAAGCCCTGGCCGAGCGGCGGCAGGCTGTTGCCGCTGAACTGCCAGACCGAGCCTGCGTCGATGAAGCTGTCGCCGAAGATGATGAACTGGCTGGGGGCGAGGGCGAACGCGGGCGAGGCAGCGACCGCCACCCCGACGGCGACGGCAAGGGCGCGAATGGCTGTCATGATAGTCCCTCCTGCTGAGGCGAGAGGTTAACAATGGATGGGGACTCCCGCAACCGTATTGCAGTCGCAAGCCAGCCACGCGCCTGCCCGCCCGAGGCGAACCACGTGCGCTGCCGCTTGGCATAGGCGCGGGTCTGGCGCTTTGCGTCCGCGACGGCGGCTGCCAGCGGGAGCTCGCCCCTGAGGTGCCGGGCAAGCGGCGGAACTCCGAGCGCCTTCAGGACGGGGGAGCCCGCTGGCAGGTCGAGCGCGAGGAGCGCGCGAACCTCGTCGAGCGCGCCGGCGGCCATCATCGCATCGAAGCGGGCGTCGATCCGGGCGGCGAGTGTCGCCCGGTCGGGCAGCAGCAGCCGGGCATCGAGCGCGACATCGCAGCCGATCCCGCCGCTGTGCTGGCGCTGCCATTCAAGGAGCGAGCGGCCGGTCGCGCGGATCACTTCCAGCGCCCGGGCGTTGCGCTGCGGGTCCCGCGGGTGGAGCCGGGCGGCCATCGCCGGATCCTCGGCCTCGAGCGCGGCGCGCACGGCGGGTGCCGGCAGTGCGCGCACGGCCGCGCGGATGGTTTCGGGAATGGGCGGGACCGGGGCAATCCCCCCGATGAGGGTGCGGAGATAGAGGCCGGTACCGCCCACCAGGATGGGAAGCCGGCTGGCGGCATGCGCCTGCGCGATTTCCTGGCGGGCCAGCGCCGCCCATTGCGCAGCCGAGCAGGCCTGGTGGCCCGAGAGGATGCCGAAGAGCCGGTGGGGGACCACGGCTTCCTCGGCCGGGGTGGGGCGGGCGGAGAGGATGCGCAGCGGCTGGTAGAGCTGGCTTGCATCCGCGTTGATGAGCACGCCGCCCTGCGTGCGGGCGATCTCGAGCGCCAGGGCCGACTTGCCGCTGGCAGTGGGCCCTGCGATGACGAGGAGCGGAGGCTTGCCCATGGACCTTGTCGTGACCATCATCACCCCCGACGGCAAGTGGCGGCAGGCCCTGGCTGCAGTGCAGGTGGCGATCGGCCTTGCCGGTGGCTGCGTCGGGGACCACGCGCCATTCGACCTTCCCCGGGCGCAGGACCTGGGCTGCACCGGGCTCGACCGGGCCACGGCGCGCGCGGCAATCGAGGCGGATGCGCGGGACTTCGACGTGATCGTGCAGCCGGCCGATGCGCCGAGACTCAGGCGGCTGCTGGTGGCCGACATGGATTCGACCATCATCGGCCAGGAATGCATCGACGAGCTTGCGGACTTTGCCGGCAGGAAAGCCGAGATTGCTGCCATCACCGAAGCTGCGATGCGCGGCGAGCTCGACTTCGAGGCCGCGCTCGACGCCCGGGTGGCAGCGCTTGCCGGCCTCGATGCGGAGGTGATTGCCGAAGCGCTGGCGACGCGGATCCGGCTGAACCCCGGCGCGCGCACGCTGCTCGCAACGCTGCGCGCGCACGGCTGCCGGACGGTGCTGGTTTCGGGCGGGTTCACCGCCTTTACCGAGACCGTGGCCGGCTGGGCCGGGTTCGATCGGCAGGTGGCCAACCAGCTCGACATCCACGACGGGAAGCTGGCCGGCACGGTCAGGAAACCGATCGTCGATTCGCGGGTGAAGCGCGAGGTGCTGCTGGCCGAACGCGAGGCGCTCGGTCTTGGCGAGCAGGAGGTGCTGGCGATCGGCGATGGCGCAAACGACATTCCGATGCTGGAAGCCGCTGGTCTGGGCATCGCCTATCACGCCAAGCCGCGCACGGCCGCCGCGGCTGACGCCCACATCCGGCACGCGGACCTGACCGCCATCCTCCTCGCGCAGGGTATCCCGCGCGCATCGTGGGTGCCGGGCTGACGCTTCAGCCGCCGAGCAGCCGGAGCATCTGCCGCGCGGTGCGCCGCGCTGGATCCTCGGCGGCGAGCGACCTGCGGACCGCGACCGCGGTTGCGACATCGTCGATGATGAGGCCATCGATCCCGAGTTCGAGGAGACGGCGCATGTCGGCCTCGGTGGTGACATTCCAGGCCAGGACCTCGAGTCCCTCGCGGCGGGCGAGCGCGAGCAGGGCGGGGTTGACCCGGTTGCGTTCGACCGAGAGAAAATCCACGCCGAGCCCGCGAAGCGACCCTGCCGGGACCGACACCAGAAACCCCACCGGGATTGCGGGCGCAAGCCGCCGCACCTCGGCAAGTTGGGCGAGCGAGAAGGACTGGACCAGCACCCGGTCTTCCATGCCGGCGGCGCGGACTGCGGCCACGACCTTCGCCGCCAGCCCCGGCGGGCTGTCGCGATAGGTCTTGAGCTCGATGTTGACCCGCCCTCCCCGCACCCTCGCGGCGCTGAGCGCATCATCGAGCGTCGCGATCCGGGGATCGCTGCCGGGCAGGCGGATGGCCGCAATTTCGGCCTGCGTCATTGCCGAGACCCTGCGCGGCACGCCGGCGAGGCGGGCAAGATCGGCATCGTGCACCAGCACCAGCGCGCCATCTCGGGTCTGCTGGACATCGGTCTCGATCGTGTCGGCACCGGCATCGAAGGCGGCGAGAAAGGCCATGCGGGTGTTCTCGGCGGCTTCGACGTCGAGGCCGCGGTGGGCGTGGAGGCTCACATCTTCCGGCTTGCCAAGCGCGTCGAGGGCGATCTGGACGCCGCTCGCTGCAATGGCGAGCGCGCCGGCCCCGGCGGCGAGGATCGCCGACGCCCGACCGGTGGCGGTGGCGGCGCGCGGCGGCGCGGAAAGGGCCGTGGACCCGCCGAGGCGGAGGTAGAGGCCCGTGAACATCCGTGCATCGATCACGCTGGCGATCCAGGTTGCGGCCGCGGCGAGCCCGGAGCGGACGAGGACAAGCAGGGCGAACAGGGCCGCGAGCGGGGCGCCGGCGCTGGCCGTCTCGGCGAGAAGGGGACGGGCAAGGACGACACCGGCGGCCGATGCCGCAGCTCCGAGGATGATGGTCAGGACGACGAGTGCGAGCGCGATGCCCACGACCTCGCCCCGGTGGCCGGCGGTGAGCGCAGCGCTGCGGGCGAGGGCGGCCCGGGGCGGCAGGTCTTCGAACATGACCGTCTGCACCGCCAGCCGGACCCGGGCAACCAGCCGGACGAGAAGCGCGCCCGAGACTGCGCCTGCGAGCGCGACCGCGCCGATGGCGACCATGAACCGGGGCGGGCGAGTCGCCAGGTAGAAGTTGATGTCATGGCGGGCGAGCAGCAGGGCCGCCGCGGTGCCGGCTGCAAGGAGAAGCGGCAGCAGGGCGAGGATACCCCGGAGCGTGACCACAAGCGCGGCGCCGGCGAGTGCCGGCAGGCGGGCGAGCACCTGCCGGAAGGCCGCACCGGCGCCGAGCGCCTGCCCGGCGAACGCCGCCCCGACGATCGCCGAGAGACCGGCATGCTCGAACCAGCGCAGCACGAAGAACAGGCTGCCGCCGAGCACGACAAGGAGGAGCCCGCGCGGCGAAAGCAGGAGCGGGACGATCGCCGCCGTCTCGACGACCGGCCCGCCGGCGAGCCATGAGCCTGCAATCGCTGCAACGGGCAGGAACAGAAACGCCTCGGCGATCCGGAAGCCGAGCGAAAACCCCGCCAGCGCCCGCCAGCAGGAGCGAGGCTTCCGCTCGGCGAGGGTCTCAGCCAAGGGCGCTGCGGAGGAGATCGTTGACCAGCGCCGGGCTGGCCTTGCCGCCGCTGGCCTTCATCACCTGGCCGACGAAGAAGCCGAACAGCTTGTCCTTGCCGGCGCGATACTCGGCGACCTTGTCGGCATTGGCGGCGAGCACGTCGGTGATCGTCGCCTCGAGCGCGCCGGTGTCGGTGACCTGCCTGAGGCCGCGGGCCTCGGCAATCGCCGACGGGTTCTCGCCCGTCTCGAGCATGATCTCGAACACCTGCTTCGCCAAGGGGCCCGAAAGCGTGCCATCGGCGACGAGGGCGAGGAGCTCGGCGCCCTGCGCCGGGGTGACGGGAGACTCCGCCACGCCCCTGTCGAGCCGCTTAAGCGCTGCGAACAGCTCGCCCGTCATCCAGTTGGCGGCCTTCTCGGCGACCTCGCGGGGCGCCCTGCCCTGCCGCTTCGCCGATTCGGCGAGCAGCAGTTCGAACCAGAGCGACTCCTCGATGTCGGCGGTGAGCACGCCGGCGACGTAGGGCGAAAGACCGAGATCGGACTCGTAGCGGCGGCGGCGGGCATTGGGCAGCTCGGGGAGGCTTTCGGCGCAGGCGGCGATGAACGCCTCGTCGAGCTCGAGCGGCAGCAGGTCGGGCTCGGGGAAGTAGCGATAATCGTGGGCGTCTTCCTTGGAGCGGAGCGC
>CALLWN010000003.1 GCA_938016505.1 uncultured Sphingomonadaceae bacterium | reverse complement strand
AACGGCGGCGGCCGGTCGCACGCCGGGCTGCGGCGCGGGCAGCGCGGGGCAAAGCTGCAGCCCGGTGGACGCTCGGCAGGCGCCGGCGGCGTTCCGGGGATGGGGCGGGGGCGGCCCGACCCGTCGAGCCGGGGCACGGTGGCAAGAAGGGCTGCAGTGTAAGGGTGCGCTGGGGCGCGCACCAGATCGCGGGTGGGTGCGGACTCGACGACACGCCCGGCGTACATGACGAGGATGGTGCGGCAGAGCCGGGCGGCTGCGCCAAGATCGTGGGTGACAAACAGCGCTGCCGCCGCCTCGCAGCGCGCGGCGAGGAGATCGAGGATCCGGAGCTGGACCGTGGGATCGAGCGCGGTGGTCGGCTCGTCGGCGATCAGCAGCGCCGGCCGGTTGACGATGGCGAGCGCGATCGCCGCGCGCTGGCGCTGCCCTCCGGACAGTTCATGCGGGTAGGCATTGGCAGCGCGCAAGGGAAGCCCGACTTCCTCTAGCGCGGCACAGGCCGCGCTCCAGGCCTCGCTGCGGGGCAGCCGCCGGTGTCGGGTCACGACTTCGGCTATGAGGCTGCCGATCCGCCGGACCGGGTTGAGGCTTGCGAACGGGTCCTGGAAGACAAGGCCGACCCGGCTGCCGAGCCAGGCCCGGAGGTCTGCCGGCCGGTCGAGGGGGATCGGTGCGCCATCGAGGGTGGCTGCGCCGGACATGCGCCGCGTGCCATCCGGCAGGAGGCCGGCGATCGCGAGACAGGTCAGGGACTTGCCCGATCCGGACTCGCCGACGATCCCGGTGAACCCGCCGCGTCCGGCTGCAAGGCTCACGCCGTCGACAAGGCGGACGTTTCCGGCTTCGATCACGAGCCCGGATACGGCCAGCCCCTGCCCGTTCATGGCCGCCCGCCGGATGCGACGCGCCGGACGATCCCTTCGCCGAGGCGGTTGACGACGACCACCGTGCCGGCGAGCGCCACCGCAGGGGCAAGCATCATCCACGGCGCATTGTGGAGGTAGGCGCGGCTTTCCGAGAGCATGGCACCCCAGGCGGGAAAGCCGAGGGGCGCCCCGACGCCAAGAAAGGCGAGCGCGCTGGCAGCCACGAGCATGTCGGCGAAGTGGAACAGGAGAAGGCCGGTGATCGAGGGTGTGAGCGCCGGGAGGATGTGCCGGATGTAGAGCTGCACGGGGGCAACGCCGCCGATCCGTGCGGCGAGCACATGGTCGCGCTGCGCGGCCTCGGCAGCCTCGGTCGCCAGCACCCGGGCGAACACCGGCCAGCCGAACAGGCCGAGCACGAGCACGACCGTGCCCGCACCCTGGCCGAGGGTGGCAACCGCCGCAAGCGCGACCACGAGCGCGGGGAACCCCTGGACCAGGGCGACGACCTGTCGGATCGCCCGGCGTACCACCGGGTGGCCTTCGACAATCAGCATGCCTGCGGTGCAGCCGATGGCGAAGGCGACGAGCGTTGCGCCAAGTCCCACCCCCAGCGTCCAGCCGGCGCCCTCGGCCAGCCGGCCAAGAATGTCGCGGCCAAGCTGGTCGGTTCCGAGCCATGCGTCCGGCGAGGGCGGGGCAAAGCGCCGGTCGAGATCGACGCCGGTCTCGCCGGCGCCCAGCCGGACCGCGAGCACGACGGCGGCCGCGACCGCAAGCGTCGAGACAAGGGTCCATGCGCGCCGGTCAGCTGCGCGGGCAGGCAGGGCATGGCTGTTGGCGCCCAGGGCCATCATGCTGCCGCCGGGCGCCGGAGCCGTGGGTCGACGAGGGCGACGAGCGCGTCGGTTGCGGCATTCACGAGGGCGACGAGGAGCGTGATCACGACGGTCGCCGCCTGGATCACGGGGTAGTCAAGGGTCAGCGTGGACTGCAGCAGGAGCCGGCCGATGCCAGGCCAGGCGAACAGCGTCTCGATGACGAGAAGTCCGCCAGCAAGGAAGGCGAACTGGGCGCCGACGAGTGCGATGGCCCCGATGAGCGCATTGGGGAGGATGTGGCGGCGAAGGATCTCGCCTTCGCTGGCGCCGCACGCGCGCGCGGTTCGGACCCAGTCGGCGCCGCGCGCTGCGGCCACGTTGCCGGCGATCAGCCGCACCAACTTCGGGCAGAGGAAAAGTGCCGCCGAGACCACGGGCAGGAGCCAGCTTTCCGGCCCCGATTGGCCGATCATGGGGAGGAGGCCAAGGCCGACGGCGAACAGCTGGATGAGAAGAAGGGCAACCACGAACCCGGGGATCCCCTGGATGAGGACCACAGTCTCCATCGCGAGACGCTGCGGTGCGCGCTCGGGTGTCTGACCAATCCAGGCGCCGAGCGGAACCCCGATTGCAACCGAGAGGAGGATGGCGAGGACGGCAAGGCCGAGCGTTGCCGGCAGGGCATCCATGACAACGGCGATCGCGCTGCGGCCGCTGGTGATGGAGGGGCCGAAGTCGAGCGCCAGCGTGCGCGCGACGAAGCGCGTCAACTGTGCGGCAAGGGGCTGGTCGAGCCCCCAGGCGGCCCGCACCCGGGCGATGGTCTCAGGGTCGGCATCAGCGCCGGCAAGCGCAAGCGCCGGATCGCCGGCGAGGCGGAGCAAGCCGAAGAGAAGGAGGCTGAGCGCCACGAGGAGCAGCACGAGCTCGGTCAAGCGCAGTGCAAGCCGCCCGGCCAGGCGAACGGCGGGGCTCATGCCGCAGCGCCGGGCCGGTCCATTGGCGCCACGCCGTCCCAGCGGGCGCCAAGCTCATGATCGATATCCAGAAGATCGAGGATCCTGTGGACCGTGTCGTCGACCATCTGGCCGATCGTCTGGGGGTGGAGATAGAAGGCCGGGACGGGCGGTAGGATGATGGCACCGGCCTCGGTCGCCTCCAGCATCCGCCGCAGGTGGCCGGAGTGCAGCGGGGTTTCGCGCACGACGAGCACGAGCCGTCGCCGCTCCTTCAGGGCCACGTCGGCAGCCCGGCTGACGAGACTCGAGGTGACACCGGTTGCGATTTCCGCCAGCGTGCGGATCGAGCAGGGGGCGACTGCCATCGCGTGGGCCCGGAACGAGCCGCTCGCGATCCGCGCGCCGACGTCGGCGGGCGCGTAGGCGTGGTCGGCGCGGGCACGCAGCGCCTGCGGCGCCAGGCCGAGCTCCTGCTGGACGGCGATCCCGCCGGCCCGGCTGACGACGAGATGGGTCTCGCAGTCGAGATCGCGCAGCAGCTCGAGTAGCCTGACTCCATAGGCCGCGCCCGATGCGCCGGTGATCGCGACGACCACCCGCCGCCGGCCTGCATCTCCTCTTGTCATGTCATTATTACAACCGACTTGATGGGAAAAGGCAAGCGCATCCCCTGCCGAACCCCGCCTCCCCGGGCCGTCCGAACCCGGAAGA
>CALLWN010000002.1 GCA_938016505.1 uncultured Sphingomonadaceae bacterium | reverse complement strand
CGGTCGAACCTGTTCTTGCCGATCGGGTCGAACTGGGTGGAGCAAGTCGCCGGGTCGGCCGAGACGCTGACCGGGGCTGCCTGCTGCGCGGCATAGAGGGCCGGGTTGGCGGCCTTCTGCAGCGCATCGAACAGCGGGAAGTAGGTGAGCACGGCAAGCGCGCAGCCAGCGAGGATGATCAGCTTGCGGCCGATGCGGTCCGACAGCCAGCCGAAGAAGACGAAGAAGGGCGTGGCCAAGAGGAGGGCGATGGCGATCAGCATATTGGTGGTGGCGCCATCCACCTTCATCATCTTCTCGAGGAAGAAGAGCGCGTAGAACTGGCCCGTGTACCACACCACGGCCTGGCCAGCGACGGCGCCGAACAGGGCGATGAGCACAAGGCGCAGGTTGGTCCAGTGGCCGAAGGCCTCGGTGAGCGGCGCCTTCGACTGCTTGCCTTCCGCCTTCATCCGCTTGAAGACCGGGCTTTCCTCGAGCTGCATGCGGATCCAGAGCGAGATGCCGAGCAGCAGCACCGAGACCAGGAAGGGAATGCGCCAGCCCCAGTCTCGGAAGGCCTCCTCGCCCACCAGGGTGCGAACGCCGAGCACCACGAGCAGGGCGGCGAACAGGCCGAGCGTGGCGGTGGTCTGGATGAAGCTGGTGAAGAAGCCGCGCCTGTTGTTGGGCGCATGTTCGGCGACATAGGTGGCCGCCCCGCCATATTCGCCGCCGAGCGCCAGGCCCTGCAGCATGCGCAGGATCACGAGGATGATGGGCGCGGCGACGCCGATGCTGGCGTAGTTCGGAAGCACGCCGACCATGAAGGTGGAAAAGCCCATCAGGCCCATGGTGATGAGGAAGGTGTATTTCCGGCCGACGAGGTCGCCCAGCCGCCCGAACACGAGCGCCCCGAACGGCCGAACGGCGAAGCCCGCAGCAAAGGCGCCGAGTGCCAGGATGAAGCCCGTCGTCTCGTTGACGCCCGAGAAGAACTGGGCCGAGATGATGATGGCGAGCAGGCCGTAGAGGTAGAAGTCGTACCATTCGAAGATGGTACCGAGCGACGAGGCCAGGATGACCTTCTTCTCGCTCTGGGTGGGGGCGTGATGTTTCGGGAGAGCGCCGACGTCGTCGACGGTGGCTCCCAGGGACGGGGGTGTCATGTCTCTCTCCTCTCTCTGCCAGTCGGTTGTCAGAAGCTGTATTTCGTCGTGAACTCGACCCGGTCGACCGCCCCGCGCGCACCCGAGAGCAGCTCGCGCTCGCCGTGGCGAAGCTCGACGCCGACATCGAAGCGGGGCAGCGGGGTGGCGAACAGGTTGCCGGCCACGCTCCAGGCGGCCTTGTTGGCGGTGCCCGGCAGGGCGATCCCGGGATAGTCGACCTGCTGGAAGCTCCCCATCAGGGTGGAGCGCAGCATCGGGCTCCAGCCGATCTTCAGCGCTGCGAAGCCGGCGACGAGGCCGACCGGGTGGACGCGGCCGCCGGCGAAGACGCCGTCGGGGGCGAAGTTGAGGCCGACATAGTGGCCGATCCCCTCGCCGCCGGTCAGCATGACGCGCAGGTCGTGGCGGCCGGACGGGCCGAAGGGCACCCGCCCGGCGAGCGACAGGCCCCAGGCGAAGGCGCTGTCCTTCTGCGTGCCGTCGTTGGCGGACACGTCGTGCGCGAGGCCGGCGAGCGACAGTTCGGCCGGGCCAGCCTTGGCCGACAGTCTCGCGACAAGATCGGGGAAGCGGGCGTCGTCGCTTTCCTTGAGGGCGACCGAGCCGGTGGTGATCGACGATGTGACGGGGTTCTCGGCCGCGAGCGCGAGGCTCGCCCCGCTGCCGCCCAGCTTCTGCGTCCAGCGGACGAGAGGCTGGCGGACGAAGACGGTGCCTTCGGTCGGGCCGATGAAGTCCGTCGTCTCGGGCAGGGCGGCGACGTTCTGGAAGGTCGACCAGTCCTGCCCGGCGGTGAGGCCGCGCCAGCTGACGGTGGCGCGGCGCACTGCCAGATTGTAGCCGTTGGTCGTGCGCGCCGTGCCCTGGGTGCCCGGTGCCGTCTGGAAGTCCACCTCGACATAGCCGGTGATCGGCGACCCGCCGGCCGGGGCGCTGCCCGACAGCCACAGGCGGGTCTGCTTGGCGTGCGCGCCGAAGCTCGTGCTGCGCGCGCCGCCGACCGGTATCTGCTGCGGAAGGTAGAAATCCCGGCCGAGGGCGCCGGCGGCCAGTGCGCCATCCGCATAGGCCGACCAGGCCGCCCACATCTTCAGGAAGCCGCCCGCCCGGAAGGTGGTGCGGCCGACGCGGAACCCCTCGCGCTTCTCCTCGGCGGCAAGGCGGGTCTCGAGCGCGGCGAGCTGCTCGGCGCTGGCGGGCGTCGCGGCTTGTACAGCGTTCGCGCCGCCGCCGTTGGCGGCAGCGGTGGTCGACGCCACCCCGGACGGGGCGGCGCGGGCGGCGGCCAGTGCGGCCCGACGCTCGGCAACCGCGGCCTCGAGCGTCTTCAGCCGCGCCTCGAGCTCGGCAGTCCGGTCCTGGGCGTGAGCGCTGGTGACGCCAGAAACCAGGCTGGCTGCAAGCAGGGCAGCGCGCAGGTGCATCATTCTCTGTCCTCTCCCTCGCCCGGGCGGCCATCTCCCCCGGCCGGCGTTCCGGGCGACGCCATCATCGGCGGGTTCGGGCGCGTCGGGCAGGCCGACCTTGGTCGCATTCGACCTTGGTCGGGGGTGGGGGCGCGACCATCGTCAGAGGTGGCGCCGGCCGCGCGTTGCGCTAATCTTGAGAAGAGGGTTTGCTGCGCCCGCCGGGCCGCAGCAGGGACAAGGCAAGGAGGACAGCATGACCGAGACGGTGCACCCCGTGCCCGCGGACTGGGCGGCGCACGCCCGCTACGATGCGGCCCGCCACGAGGCGCTCTACCGGGAGTCGCTCGATGATCCCGACGGCTTCTGGCGCCGCGAGGCCATGCGGATCGACTGGATTCGGCCCTTCACCAGGGTTTCGCAGTGGAGCTTCGCGGAGGCCGATTTCGGCATCCGCTGGTTCGAGGACGGCACGCTCAATGTC
>CALLWN010000001.1 GCA_938016505.1 uncultured Sphingomonadaceae bacterium | reverse complement strand
AGCGCGCGGGCCCGGTTCGGGTTGCGAAGATCGAAGGCCGGATCCTCGGCGAGCGCCTTCACCACCGCCAGCGTGTCGGGCCGGCCCGAGCCGGCCTGGACCGCAAACCACTTGTCGAGCAGCGTCGGGTCGGCGCCGTGCCGCGCGCGGAACAGCTTAAGCGCCTCCAGCCGCTCGACCGCGTTCGACGAGGCCAGCGGCGTGAGCGCCGCCATGCGGTCGGTCATCGACTGGCTGTCGGCGAACATGAGGAAGGCGGCTGCGGTCGCCTCGTGCGAATCGGTTGCCATCAGCGCGCCGAGCGCCACGCCCTTGAGGCGCCGCAGCCCCTTGGCCCGCGGCGAGAGGTCGTGCGGCTCTGCCTGGCCGGCATGGAAGGCCTCCCACAGCGGCCCTTCGCAGCCGGCGAGGATCGCCGCCCGCAGCGCTTCGCGCGCAGTGCGGATCGCCTGCGGATCGACCAGCTCCATCCTGTCGCCCACGACCGATTCCGAGGGCGGCAGGATCGCCTCGGCGACGAAGGCGGGATCAGCCTCGCGGCGTGCGAGCGTCGCGCCGACTGCGGTTGCGACCTCGTCGGCACCGGCCGGCAGTCCGGTCTCGATGCTCCCGAGGATGGCGCGCATCATCAGCCGCTGGAGCGCGTCATAGCGGGCGAACGGGTCGTCATCATGGGTCGCAAGAAGGGCGAGATCGACCGGATCGGGATCGGGGGCGATGAGCACGGGGGCGGAGAATCCCCGGTTGATCGAGAGCAGCGCGGGCGCCTTGACCCCCTCGAACCTGACCTCGGCCTTGCGCTCGGAAAGGGTCACGAGGCGCGGTGCGGCGAGACACGCGCCGTCGCGGCCGAAGAGCGCAACCTCGAGCGGCACGAGGAGCGGCGGCGCGCCCTTGCCGGCGGCCGGATTGTCCTGGGCGAGGTCGAGCACGGCCGCGCCCTCTCCCTGCCGGAGCCGCGCCGTGATCCGGGGGGTGCCGGGCTGCGTGTACCAGTGGCGAAACCGCGCGGCATCGAGCCCGTGGGCAGCCATGGCGGCGAGAAAGTCGTCGATGGTCGCAGCGCGGCCGTCGTTGTCGGCGAAATAGCGGTCGCACGCCGCGCGGAAGGCGTCTTCGCCCATCAGCCGCCGCATCATCCCGATGAGCTCGGCGCCCTTGCTGTAGATGGTGGCGGTGTAGAAGTTCGAGATCTCGAGATACTGGTCGGGCTGGACCGGGTGGGCGAGCGGGCCGGCATCCTCGGGAAACTGGAAGGCGCGAAGCGACCGCGCCTCCTCGATCCGCCTGACCGCCGGCGAGCCGATGGCGTGGGTGAACTGCTGCTCGCGGAAGACGGTGAAGCCCTCCTTCAGCGACAGCTGGAACCAGTCGCGGCAGGTGACCCGGTTGCCCGACCAGTTGTGGAAATATTCATGGGCGACGACCGCCGAGACGGCATCGAGGTCGAAGTCGGTCGCAGTCTCCGGGTCGGCGAGGATGTAGCGGGCGTTGAAGATGTTGAGACCCTTGTTCTCCATCGCGCCGAAGTTGAAGTCGTGGACTGCCACGATGTTGAAGACATCGAGGTCATATTCCCGGCCATAGGCCTCCTCGTCGAACCGCATCGCCGCCTTGAGCGCGGCCATGGCATGGGCGCAGCGCGGCACGTCGGCGGCCTCCACCCAGATGGCGAGCGCCACCTCGCGGCCCGACATGGTCGTGAAGCTGTCGCGCAGCGGCGCGAGCTGGCCGGCGACGGCCGCGAACAGGTAGGAGGGCTTGGGGAAGGGGTCGTCCCATTCGGCGAAATGGCGGCCGCCGGGCAGGTCGCCGGTCGCACCCGGATTGCCATTGGCAAGCAGCACCGGGAAGGCGGCGCGGTCGGCCTCGAGCCGCACCCGGAAGCGGGCGAGCACGTCGGGCCGGTCCGGGAACCAGGTGATGCGGCGAAAGCCCTCGGGCTCGCACTGGGTGCACAGCTTCCCGCCCGAGGCGTAGAGGCCCATCAGCCTGGTGTTGGTGGCCGGGCGGATGGCAGTGATGGTCTCGACCGTCGCGCGGTCGCCGGCCAGCGCGAGCGTCAGGCCGGTCCGGGCGTCGTTCGGCAGCGGCAGGGCCTCGCCATCGACTGCAAGCGCGAGCAGCTCCAGCTCGTCGCCATCGAGCCTGAGCGGGCGATCATGGGCCCCGTTGCGGACAAGCTCGAGGCGGGCGTGGACCAGCGTGCGCGCCGGGTCCAGCTCGAACCGCAGCGCGACCTCGGGCACCAGCCAGTCGGGTGGGCGATAGTCGGCGAGGCGGATGGGGGCCGGGCTGCTCGGTCGGGCGTCCATCCCCAAGCGCTAGGCTGCAGGCCCGAAACCGACAAGGGGAATCGCGCCGGTGTCTCTGCCGTCAGCCGCGGCGGCTGAATGCCAGCCCGGCAACGAGGCCGGTGCCGACCGCCATCCCGACGGCAAGGAGGCCATAGGCGATGCTGTTGCGATGGGCGAACAGCCAGACCTCGCGCTCGAACCCCGTCTTGTCGATGATGATGGGGGCAGTCGCCCGCGCCCGGACCCGGCCGTCGCGGATGAGGTAGATCTCGGCGCGGTAGTCGCCGACCGGGACTGCGGAGGGAATGGGGATCCGGGCCCGGTAGAGCACGTCGGCGGTGATCCTGACCCCGTAGGGCTGCTCGACGAACAGTCCGGCGTTGCGGCGGAGCGCGAGCAGGCCATCCTGGAACTCCCGGCTCGTCTCCGGCGGGATGGCGGTTGCCGGCGACAGCTGCAGATAGGACAGGCCGATCTCGTAGATGGCGGCGTTGCGCTCGTCGAGCAGCTGGTCGATCGGCGCCGAGGTGGCAACGGCGTAGAAGCCGGGCGCGCTCTCGAACCTGACCGCGTCGCGGTTCATCCAGATTCCAAGCACCCGCCCCTTCTGGCGCACCGTGAGCGGCTCCGCCGGTCCGCGGATGACGATCGCGATCCCCGGCGCCTCGGCCGGAAGCTGGCCGCCCGGATACTGGATCGCGCCAAAGACGAGCAGCTCCTCGCCGGCGAAGCGGTAGGAGATGTCGATCCGGCTCTGCGAAAGGTCTGCGACCAGAGTCGGCTCGGCAGCGCGCAGCGGCGCCCCGGCGAAGACGACGAGAAGCGCCACCAGCCACTTCATGCCAGCGCCGTTTCGATCGAGTAGAGGTCGCCGGGCGTGACCGTCAGACCGACCAGGAGCCGGAGTGCAACCGCGAGCACCAGGATGGCGAGCGCGAGCCGCAGCCGCTCGGGCGAGAGGCGCTGGGCAGTGCGCGCGCCGAGCTGGGCGCCGATCACCCCGCCGAGCAGCAGCAGGGCGGCGAGCACGATGTCGACCGTCTGCGACTGGAAGGCGTGGAGGAGCGTTGCAACCGCAGTCACGAACACGATCTGGAACAGGCTGGTGCCGACCACCACGCCTGCCGACATGCCCAAGAGGTAGAGCATCGCCGGCACCAGGATGAACCCACCGCCAACTCCCATGATGACGGTGAGCACCCCGACACCGGCGCCAATGAGCAGGGGCGCCAGCGGTGAGATGCAGAGGCCCGAGCGCGGGAAGCGCATCCGCAACGGCAGCAGGGCGACGAGCGGATGATGCCGCCGCGCCGGCCGCGGCGATGGCTGGCCGCGCTTCACCTGCCGCAGCGCAACAAGCGATTCCCGGAGCATGAGCAGCCCGACCATGCCCAGCAGC